>JBDSKE010000230.1:0-4263 GCA_039917105.1 Candidatus Eiseniibacteriota bacterium
GAGGAACGTGAAGGCCAGTCCCGCCGCCGTGAACCACGCCCAGCGCCAGCGACCCGAACGCACGAACCCATCGAAGGCCACCACCGTGCCGAACCAGCCGAGCGCGGTGGGAAGGTCCATGGTCATGACGCCAGCATGCGCGAGCGTTTCGGGCATGACGGCATAGAAACCCAGAGCGACCAACGCGCCACGCGGCCCGTGCAGTCGGCGGGACAACGCCCACACGAGCCACCCCAACATCAGCGAGAGCGCCACCACCACAGTGCGCGCCGCGAAGAACACACGCTGGTAGCGATCGGCGTTGTTGCGCATGAATGATTCGCCCACGACGCCCTGCTCGCCGTCCTGCACCGCGGCCTCGCTGGGGAGCCGAGCCCCGGCCGCCAACGCGGCCGCGCCCGCCATGGCCTTGACCAGCGGCGGATTGACCGCCGAGATGCGGAAGTTGGCTCGCGCGACTTCCATGACGCCAGCCGGCAGGTGGAAGTTCTCGTCGAAGGTGACGCTCTGGCGCGCGGCACCCCACAAGGCGAAGGTCGCATGTACCGCCAGCAACAACACGACCCAGAGCCGTTCATACGCCAAAGGGCGGACGTGCGGGAGAGCCGCTGCACGCGCCGAGGCGGCACGGGGGCGACGGGAGCGCTCGCGCGGACGGGGATCGGTCATGGGGCGACGATAGCCCATCGCTAGGGGCTCACGCACGCCAGGCTGGGGGCCCCGACGGGTCGTTGACATCGGTCGAGCCGCGCGCGTAGCGTCGCAGCCCCATGAGCGAACCCCATTATCCCGTCGGTACCCGCGGTGGCTGGATCGAAGTCATCGTCGGCAGCATGTACAGCGGCAAGACGGAAGAGTTGATCCGCCGTCTGCGTCGTGCGCAGATCGCGCGCCAGCGCGTGGAGATCTTCAAGCCGCTGATCGACGATCGCTATGCCAAGGATGCCATCGTCTCACATAGCGACCTGCGCATTCCCTCACGCGCCGTGCGCAGCGCCTCGGACATCCTGCGTTACGCACACGAGGCGCAGGTCATCGGGATTGACGAGGGCCAGTTCCTTGGCCCCAAGCTCACCGATGTGTGCGAGAAATTGGCGCGCAAGGGTAAGCGCGTGATCGTGGCTGGGTTGGATCAGGATTACATGGGCAAGCCGTTCGAGCCCATGCCGCAATTGCTCGCCATCGCCGAGTACATCACCAAGGCACTTGCCATCTGCATGGTATGCGGCGCTCCGGCGAACCGCACCTATCGCAAGGTCGCCCGCCTCGGCCGCGTGGTCGTGGGTGGCTCCGAGATCTACGAAGCGCGTTGCCGTCGTTGTTACGACCTTGGGCGCCGGGCGCATACCGCGCACGCCGCCGCCACCTTGGGAGATTCCCATGCTGCTGCAAGAGCCACTGCGAAACCTGCTGCGAAGCGCCGCGCCACTGCTGCTCGCACCACTGCTGCTCGCCGGGTGCGGTAAGTCCGCACAGAAATCCGCCACCCCCCCAGCCGGTGGAACAACCCCGTTCAAGGTGGGGCTCGTGTTCGATGTGGGCGGCCGCGGGGACAAATCATTCAATGACGCGGCATACGCTGGCCTGGAACGCGCCCAGAAGGAACTCGGCGTCGAGTTCGCCACGTTGGAGACCAGCGAGGGCACCGACCGCGAGGCGCAGATGCGCCAGTTCGCAGCGGGCGATGCGCAGATCATCTTCGGCGTGGGGTTCCTGTTCACCGACGACATCAAGACGCTGGCCCGGGAGTTCCCGGCCAAGAAGTTCGCCTGCGTTGACTTCACCGTGACCGAGGGTGAATCACTTCCCGCGAACCTGGCGGCTCTCAAGTTCCGCGAGGAAGAGGGCTCGTACCTGGTGGGCGCGCTCGCGGGCCTGCTCACCAAGACCAACAAGGTCGGGTTCGTGGGCGGCATGGAGATCCCGCTCATCCGCAAGTTCCAGGCGGGGTACATGGCCGGGGTGAAAGCGGTGAACCCCAAGGCCCAGGTGCTGGTCAAATATGCCGGCAACACTGGCTCGGCGTTCAAGGATCCCACCAAGGGCCATGAACTGGGACTGTCCGAGTACCACTCGGGCGCCGACATCATCTTCCATGCCTCGGGCTCGACCGGTTTGGGTGTGTTCGAAGCGGCTCGTGAGCTGAAGAAGTTGGCCATCGGCGTGGACTCCGACCAGTACGACGAGGCACCTGGCTTCATCCTCACCAGCATGGTCAAGCGTGTGGACACCGCCGTGTTCGACACGATCCGCGACTTGAAGAACGACCAATGGGCCGGCGGCGTGCACGTGTTCGGCCTCTCGGATGCCGGCGTGAAGTGGGTGTACGACGAGCGGAACAAGGCGATGATCCCGGCAGAGGTGAAAGCCAAGGTCGACGCACTCCAGGCTGACATCATCGCCGGCCGCATCACAGTCCCGACGCAACCCTAAGGGCCCGTGGATCCCGCCTGGACCGATGTGGGCGAAGGCGTGTGGGTACGCCGCAGTCGCGCCTATGAGATGAACACCACCGTGCTGGCCAAAGATGGCTGGGCGCTGTTGATCGACCCGGGCGTCCTGCCGTCCGAACTGGACGACCTTGCGGGATTCGTGGCCCAACACGCTCCGCGCTTCGAGCAGGTGGCCATTGCCTTCACGCATCCGCATTGGGACCACGTGTTGGGCCGACCGTGGTTCCCCGCCGCCACGACGCTGGCGCATGCGGGCTTCTTCGATGTGCTGCAACTGGAGGAAGCCAGCATCGAGCGGCGCGCCAAGGAATACATCGAGGGCGCGGGGGAAGCCTGGCCCACACCGTTCCGGGCGTTCGAGCCCACGTTCAACGCACGCGGCGTGGTTGGAATGCAGCTCGGTCCATTCGCTTTCGTGACGCACGAGTTGCCTGGGCACGACCCCAACCAACTGGCGCTGCACTTCCCGGCGCTGGGGCTGTTCGTGGCCGCCGACACGCTCAGTGACATCGAGATTCCCTGGCTCGACGCGCCGGCATGGGTGTATCGCAAGGGGCTCGAGTCACTGACCCATGTGTTCGAGCACGAGGATATCCGCGTCCTGGTGCCCGGGCACGGCCCGCTCGCCATGGGCCGCACCGACGCCTATCGCCGCCTACTGCGCGACCTCGCATACCTGCGTCGGCTGGAGCAGGGCGTCACCTCGGCACGCGCGCGAGGGCTCCCGCTGGAGGAAGCGCGCCGCGAGTTGCAGGCCATGGATTACCTGGGCAAGGACGCTGAGTATTCCATGAACGATGTGCATAGTGAGAACATCCGCCTCACTTACGAGGGCATGGCCGAACTCCAACCATGATGGGGCGTCGATGTGGAGCACTTCTGGTATTTTGCGGCCCGAAGGCGGTGTCGAACTCGGAGTCGACCCCGACCCAGCCCCATCGGCGAGAATGCCTCCCGCTCCGTAAGACAGGCCCCCCGCAGTGATCCAATCCAAGCCCTTCTATCGTCGGCTCGAACAGGTCTTCGAGGGCGCTGGTCGCGTGCGCCATCGGGAACGTTTCGCGCAACGCATCGCACCCGCCCTTTTGCAACTGCTGGGTGACACGTTGGGCGTGGAAGCGGTGCATGTCTACGAACGCCGCAAGGACGGGTTCGGCACCGCGAAACGCTTTGGCGAGGCCCGTGCGGACCTGGGCGCTGAAATCGCGCGACGCATTGCCAGCACCGAGGACGATGCCATCAAGGAGTTGCCCTGGGTAGGCGACCTGTCGGGGGATCGGTTGGCCATGGTGGCGGTGGGCGGAGCCGATGGACCCCTGCTCGTGATGTTCGGCCCCGCGCACGAGGCGCTCGAGAGGGGTCCCACCAAGGCGGAGTTCCTATCGGCCGTCCACTCGTTGTTGTATGCGATGCGCCAGCACCTGGAGCGGCGCGAACTCGAGGACTTGTTCGAGCAGGCGCGCGCCATCCAGATGAGCCTGTTGCCCGAGAAGCAGTGCGCATTCCAGGGCTACGACATCTATTCCATGAGCACTCCCGCGCAATCGGTGGGCGGCGACCTCTATGACTATCTTCCGGTTGCGCCCACCACGCTCGGCTTGGCATTGGCCGATGCCTCGGGCCACGGACTGCCGGCGGCCCTGCAGGCGCGCGATGTCGCCGTCGGGCTGCGCATGGGTGTTGAGCGCGACCTCAAGCTCACGTCCATGGTCGGCAGGCTCAATCGGGTGATCCATCGCAGCGGCCTGTCCTCGCGGTTCATCTCGTTGTTCTTCGGCGAGCTCGAGAGCAACGGCAACTTCTCGTACAT
>JBDSKE010000231.1:0-3268 GCA_039917105.1 Candidatus Eiseniibacteriota bacterium
GCCGCAGGCCCGAGTCTCCAACGAAATGCAGCGGATCGCGCGGGAGGAGCAACAGGGCGAACATCGCGAGCGCGAGCAGCGTGCAGGGCAGCGGACCCTGTGCCGCGAGCGCATCTCCCAACGCGCCGACCACAGCGCGCAGGCGCTTTGCCGCGGCCGGCATGAGGGTCAGCGCCAAGGTGGCCAACACCCACAGGCCGAACACACTGGGAACATGCCGCAGGGTGTCGAGCCCCCACGCGCCCGTGACATGCGAGAACGACACCGCGATCCAAGCCAACGCGCTCACGACCAGCGCAATGCTCACCGCATCGCGTGACGAAGCCGGTGCACCGCGCGCCGGGCGGCGGGTCATTCGCCGTACAGCTTGGAGCCTGCCGGGGCCGTCATGCCGTGTTCAGTTTTCTCGAGTTTGGTGGTAGGGCCGAATGCCAGTGCACTGGGAGCCGTCCAACTGCGCTCGAAGATCCCGCGCGCCTGTCGGGCCAGGCCAACGTGGTGCATCACGACGCCCAGATTGCGTGAGTCCAGAAAATAACTGGGCTCCCAGTTGCTGGTGCCCACCCACAGCCATGCGCTGTCGGTCACCAAGTACTTGCAGTGCTCGACACGCGCGAACGGGATATAGCCCTCGCTCCATTGCTCGAGCCGCGAAATGCGAACTTGGGCGCCATGGCGCGCCAGATCGCGCAGCGCATCTTCATTCCGGCCCCCGACGACCCAATCCGACACAATGAGCTTCACCTTCACGCCTCGCTTGAGCGCCGCGAGCAACGCATGGTGCAGCGTGCTGTCGGCCTTGCCATGTCCACTCACGCCGTACTGCAGCACCTGTGCGACGATCTCTTGGCGCGCAGCATGGATGCGTGCCAGCACCAGCCCACGGTCCCACGGCAGGCCCGGGTCCATGCTCATGGGACTGGCGCCCACCCACACATCCGCCTGCCCGTCGGGCATGGTCACGCGACGCGGCCATTTCGGTGGGTTGGCTGCCGCGCTCGGTGCCGGCCGCGTGGTGTCGCTCGAGGCCCAATCGCGATCGAATACACGCGCCACGGCCCCAGCCAGCACAGGATCCCGCATGCGCACGCCCAGCTCGTGGATATGCGAGAGCGCGCGCCAGTCCAAGTTCTGGCTGCCGATGAATGCATCGGCCCGATCGACCACCATGAACTTGGCATGTTGGATGCCCCCGCCTTGGCGCTTGACGTCGATGCGGCGCAGCGTGACGCCCGAAAGCGTCGCGAGCGAGTCGGCGGTGCGCGGGTAGGTGGCATATATGCCCGCGTCGAGCAACAGCCGCACCTTCACGCCGCGGCCGGACGCCCGTCCGAGCGCGTCGATCACCGGCTGCAGCGCTTGGCCGGCCCGGTGCGACAAGTAGAAGTGCTCCAGGTCAACCGTCCGCTTCGCGCCGTCGATCATCTCGACCCAACTGGCCTGAGCGGTGGGCAGCGTGGAGTCACCCAGGGTCGTCTCCAAGGGACGCGTTTCACAAAGCTGCAACGCGGGGGTCGTTGTTGCTACTGCCGTTGCCATGGGAGCGCCCGAGCAGGCCAGAACGAGTGCAAGGCAGTGCCAACGTCGTCGCATGCGAAGGCTCCTTAGGGGATCAGGGCGAAGTGGGGTTGGCCAACCAGTCTACACCACTGCGACCCGGATTCGATGCCGACCCAAGTGAACCCTCCCGCACACGTGGCCGCCTTGACGCACCCGACCCGTGCGCCGAGAGTCCGATGTCCATGCTGACCCCGTTCGACACTTCGCTCGCACTGCTCATCATCCTGGGCCTGCCGCTGCGCGCCTACTTCTCGATGCGACGCCTCAAGCGCGCCGAACCGCAAGCGCTCGCACGCGTGCGGCCACGGCTGTACGCCTTCGCCATGCTCACGCAGTGGTCGTTGGCGCTGGCGGTCGTGGCCTTGTGGATCGCGGAACGCCGCTCGTGGACGGGGTTGGGGCTCGAGCTGCGCTTGGGCGGAGGGTTGCTCGGGGTGCTCGCCGGACTTTTCACCATCAGCCTCATGCTCTGGCGCCAGCGGGCCTCGATCGAACGCGAGCCCGAGCTTCGGGAGCGAGTGCGTGCCCGGCTGGCCGGCGTGGAGAAGTTATTGCCCACGAACGATCGCGAATCCACCCTGTTCGCCGCCCTGTCCGTCACGGCAGGGGTGTGTGAAGAGTTGTTGTTCCGCGGCTTCCTGTTCTGGCTTTTCACACACTTCCTGCCGTTCTGGGGCGCCGCGGCGCTGCAGGCGGTGCTGTTCGGCATCGGGCACGCCTATCAAGGGCCCAAGGGAATCGTGGCGACCACGCTCGCCGGAATATTCCTGACCGGCGTGTTGATCGTGAGCGGCTCCTTGTACGCCCCGATGCTCGTCCATGCACTGATGGACCTGAACGCGGGCGACATGGGTCGACGCGCGTTCGCCGAGCCAGGCAGTGCACCCGCGTGACGCTGAGTGAACGCGCCGCCGTGAACATGGCGCTGCCCGTGCCGCACGCCTTGCTGCGCCTGGCGCTTCCCATTTTCGCCTCGCAGGCCCTGCGCCTGGCCTACCAATGGGTGGATGCCCTGTGGGTGCGCGGGTTGGGCGTGGAATCCACCGCCGCCATCACCACGTCGGTGTTCGTGCTGTGGTGGGTGTATGCACTCAACGATGTGTTCTGCGTGGGGGCCAGCGCATTTGTGAGCCAGTTGATCGGCGCGGGCGAGCGGGGGCGGGCGGGCGCCACCACGGCAATGCTGGTGCGGGCGTCGGCGGTGCTGGGCCTGATGGTCGCGGTCGCGGCCCCGTTCGTGGCACGCCCCATCTTCCAGTTGTTGGATCCCACCGGGCAAGTGGTGGACGAGGGCACCGCCTATCTTCGCGTCGTGCTGCTCGCAGCTCCGCTCACGATGGTGGCGATCGCGTTCGAGACCGCGATGCGCGCGGCAGGCGACACGCGCACGCCGCTGTTGCTCGATCTGGGTGCGGTGCTCCTCAACGCACTGCTCGCACCCGTGCTCATCTACGGATGGGGCCCGTTTCCACGCATGGGAATCGCTGGCGCTGCGTTGGCCACCGCCATCGCGCACGGCATGCTGGTCGTGAACTTCGCGCGCCTTGCGCGCCGCGGCCATCCGGCGCTGCCATTTTCGTGGCGAGCAACCGAAGCGCCCATACGACTGGCGGCCTTGGCACGCGTGGGACTACCGAACGCGCTCATTGGCATCTTGTTCTCGGTCGTCTACATCGTGTTCGCGCGAGCGGCCTCCCCCTACGGCGCT
>JBDSKE010000232.1:0-17607 GCA_039917105.1 Candidatus Eiseniibacteriota bacterium
ATCGAGGCCGACGTACTGTCCCATTGGGTTGCCTCCACTCTATTGGGGCATCCGCCATGGATGACCCCGTGGTCCGCCGCGGACCGTATCGCGGTCGGGGGCAGCCCGTCTTCATCGTTACGGGGCAGGCCGGCCAGCGCGCGCGCCGCAACGATGTGATCCCGTGGATCCGCCAACTGGGGTTCCGTGTGGATGAAGCAAAGCGAGGCGCGGCGATGCGCGATGGCATGGCGGAATCGGCGACTCGATTTCCACTCCCGGTCATCCTTCCCGCGCTGCATTCGAGGCGCCGGCTACCCCTCGCCCGGCCAGCGCTATGAACGGTCACAGTTCACCTCCGCCCTCGTATTTCCAAGAGACATTCCGTTCCCGCAAGCTGACGTCTCATCAGGACGAATAAGGGGGTTCACCATCATGCGCGCGTCTCTTCAATCGACAATGGCCTCGCGGTTCCATCAACATGCCGTCACAGCCAGCGGTACCATGCTCCTGATGATGATGACGGTCGCCTCCGCCCTGGCGGACCCGGCCGGAACGATGACCTATCGAATCACCGTCGAGAACCTCACTCCAGCGCGTGGCGGCGGCGCATCGCAGGTGCTCTCACCTTCGCTGGTCCTGCTGCACGACGGGCGGGCGAATCTCTTCACGGTGGGCCAACGCGCGAACCAGTCGGTGATCGACGTGGCCGAAGACGCGATCGGCAGCACCGGGATCGCGGCATACAACGGAGACAATGGGGTGGGTTTCGTGGGCTTCCTCGGCTCGCCAATCCTGCCTGGCCAGAGCCAGAGCTTCGAGGTCAGCGCCCCGGCTCGCTTCCATCAGCTGTCTTTGGCGAGCATGCTCGTCAACACGAACGACGCCTTCACGGGGCTCGACGCGGTGCAGCTTACCGGGGGGAGCAACGTGTACATGACCCAGGCGTACGACGCGGGCAGCGAGGTCAACGACCAGCTTCGCGCGAATATCCCAGGACCCTGTTGTGGAGACACAGGTCGCCACGGCACAGACGAGTCGGAAGTCATCCGACACCACTTAGGGATTCTTCCGGGCGTGGGCGACCTCGTCCCCGAAACGTGGGGATGGCCGACCGGCTCGGCCGTGGCGCGTATCACAGTCGAGCGAGTGAAGTAGGGATTCACCATCGCTTCCAGGAGGCAATGATGCGATCGAGAATCGGAGCGGCCTTGATCGCTGGACTTGTGGCCGGCGTGCCGATGGGTGTGGCGATGCAGATGATGAGCGTGCCCACGCCTGCGGGCGGGACAATGCCGATGATGGGTATGGTCGCCCAGGTCGTTCGGTCCGAGAGCATGACATTGGGCTGGATCTATCACCTCTTCAACAGCGCTGTGATCGGCGCTTTCTTCGGTTGGTGGTTTGGGGGTCGAGTGCATGGAATGGGCGTCGGCCTCGGTTGGGGCGCCGTCCACGGCCTGATCTGGTGGGTGGTCGGTGGTCTTGTGCTGATGCCGCTGCTGCTGGGGATGCCCGCGCTCGCGCCATTGACCATGCCCATGATGCGGTCGGTCGCGATGGGCAGCCTGATGGGCCACCTGATGTACGGGTTGGTGCTCGGTGGAGTGTTCGCGTGGCTGTTCCGCGCTGCAACCGAGGCGCCGGGTAGCACTCGCCCGGCCAGCGCTCTCAGGTAGGAGACCCCGACCGCTTGCGGGCACTCGTCCTGTAGAACTTTGCGGTTGTGGGGAAACCCACCACCGCCTCGCGTTGCCTTGGGGTACATTCGGCCGATGCCCCTGTCTCCGGCCACTCGTCTCGGTGTGTACGAGATTGTCGCCCCGCTCGGCGCGGGCGGCATGGGCGAGGTCTACCGCGCGCGCGACACTAGGCTCGCGCGCGAGGTCGCGCTCAAGGTGCTGCCGACGGAGATGTCCTCCAGCCCCGATCGGCTCGCGCGCTTCGAGCGCGAGGCGCGCACGGTGGCCGGCTTGAATCATCCCAACATCGTCGTCCTCTACTCCATGGAAGAGGAGGACGGAATCCACTTCCTCACGATGGAACTGGTCGAGGGCCAGAGTCTCGATCGGCACATCACCGCGGACGGCCTGCCGGCCGCACAAGTGATCGAGCTGGGTGTCGCCTTGGCCGACGCGCTGGCCGCGGCGCATGAAAAAGGCGTCGTCCATCGGGATCTCAAGCCCGCGAACGTCATGCTGACCCGAGAGGGACGGGTGAAGGTGCTCGACTTCGGCCTCGCGAAGTTGGGCCAGGCCGATGCGGGCCAAGATCTGTCGCGAGCCGTCACCGTCGCCCTAATCTCGGACCTCGGTCTGGTGGTGGGCACTGTGCCGTACATGTCGCCAGAACAGATCCGCGGCGAAGCGGTGGACGCGAGGAGCGACGTGTTCTCGCTGGGAATCATGCTCTACGAGCTTGCCACGGGGCGACGACCGTTCGCGGGTGGGACCTCCGCAGACATCAGCTCGGCGATCCTGCGCGATGCACCGCCGCTGCTCACACGCATGCGCACGGACCTGCCGGCCGATCTCGAGCGAATCGTGAGCCGATGCCTCGAGAAAAACGTGCGCGAGCGGTTCCAGACCGCGCTGGACGTGTCGAACGAACTTCGCGGTTTGCGGCGCCCCCTCGAGCATCGCGAAGTCGGTCAGATGACCGACACAGGCCATGGGGAGGCGCCACTGCCACACATGCCACCGGGCCGGGCCTCCATCGCCGTGCTGCCATTCGACAACCTCAGCGGAGACGCTGAGGATGAGTACTTCGCCGACGGTATCGTCGAGGAAATCATCACCGGACTTTCGCGCATCAAATGGCTGTTCGTCATCTCGCGCAATTCGACTTTCATTTATAAGGGGAAGCCAGTTGACGTGAAAGCCGTCGGCCACGACTTGGGTGTGCGCTACGTGCTGCAAGGCAGCGTGCGCCGGGCCGGAAACCACGTGCGCGTGACCGGTCAGCTGATCAACGCGGAGACAGCTGCTCATGTGTGGGCGGATCGATACGACGGCACACTGGGCGACATCTTCGCGCTGCAGGACGAGATGACGGTGAGCGTCATCGGCGCTCTGGAGCCGACCTTGCGCAAGGCTGAAATGGAGCGGGTTCGGCGCACGCGGCCCAACAACCTGGATGCGTACGACATGTTTCTTCGAGCGCTCCCATTCGCCACAACCGCGATGCCGGGAGACGCGGACAAGGCGCTCCACTTTTTGCAGGAGGCCATCCGCCTGGAGCCCAACTACGCCGCCGTGCACGGATTCATCGCTTGGTGCCATGAGCAGCGCTACTTGCGGGGCGAGCGTCACGCCGATACGCGGCACATTGCGCTTGTCCATGCTCACGCAGCAATCGAGGGCGGCAACGACGACGCCATGGCTCTGGCGATGGGAGGCTTCGTCGTCGGCGTCCTGGAACGGGATTACGAAACGGCACTTGAAGCCATCGACCGTTCCTTGGCGCTCAGTCCTTCGTCGGCCCTCGCGTTTGGCTTCAGTTCCATCATTCGCGCCTGGAAGGGCGAAGATTCGACCGCGATCGAACACGCCAAGATCGGGATTCGGCTCAGTCCGTTCGATCCACTGATCTATCTGCCGTATGTCGGCCTTGCCTTTGCACATCTTTTCGCGGGCAACTTCGTTGAAGCGGCAACCGCTGCGAGCCGAGCCTCAGCGGCGAACCCGAGGTTCAGCGTGCCACGCTACCTGCACGCGGCAGCTCTGGTCCGTCTCGACCGGTTCGAGGAGGCGAAGGCGCTGGCCGATTCCGTGCTGGCACTGCAGCCAGGCTTCACGATCACTGGGTTGGTTTCGGATAACTTCACGACCCCCGAACGCTTGGGAATGCCGGCTGAGGCGCTGCATCGGGCAGGACTGCCCCAGTAAGCTTGACCCCGCACGGAAGCATCACTGGACCATATGCAACGACTGGGTCGCGCTCGTAGTGTCGGGATTCTCGCACCATCCCTGCGCTACCCGTTATTAAGGAATCTCCGATGGCAGAGAACAAGACCAAACCCACGGGTGCGAGTGTCGATGCGTACCTCGCGTCCAGAGCCAGTCCCGAGCAGCTGGCGGACTGCAGGACTATCATGGCTATGTGCAACAGGGTTACAAAGCAGCAGCCAAAGATGTGGGGGCCGAGCATCGTAGGCTATGGCTCGTACACCTACAGGTACGAGAGTGGCCACTCAGGCGACGCATGTCTCGCGGGCTTCGCGGTCCGTGGCAGGGATTTAGTCGTCTATGTCATCGCGGAGAACCGCGAGCAAGTCGACCTTCTGGCCCAGCTCGGGAGACACAAGATGGGTAAGGCCTGCCTGTACTTCAAGCGCCTGGCGGACCTCGATGTGAAGGTTCTGGAGGCACTCATTGCCGGGTCGGTTGCCGAAGTCAGACGTCGGTATCCGCCCCCGGGCGACCCCTAACCCCTCGTTCAACCGGACTCGCTCGTTCGAATCTTTGGCGGCTCGAGGGAGGCAGCGACCAACAGACCAAGCGGAGCCCAACGATGAGTATGTGGGACCACCTGTTCCTGACCGGCGAATTCCTCACGCGGGAGCATCTGCTGTCCGGGCTCACGCTCGAGCAGGTCACGCTTCACCCGGCCGGCGCGTCGCACTCGATCTACGAGGAGCTGTGGCATGCGGCGACATGGCAACGCATCGTCGTCGAGCGGGACAAGGCAGCCGCCGATTCGTTGTTGCGCGGCGGGGAGAACTACCCGAGCGCGGCGCCGGACCACGAACAGGAATGGCACGACTTGGTGCAGCAGTTCCTGGAAGACGCGCGGGCGGCGGTCGCGTGGGCGCAAGCGCCGGCTCGGCTCGCAGTCGAGGAGGAGCCTGGATTAACGATGGGCGACAATCTGCACCGTCTGGCGGTGCACAATGCGTATCACCTCGGCAAGATCGTCGCGTTGCGGCAGAGGATTGGCGCGTGGCCGCCGAAGGCAGCGCCGGAGGATCAGTAAGGGCAGGTGCGGCGCTACGCCGCACAACTAGCGATTGCAACCGGGCTGGCGCGGCGGAGGCACTCTGGTCCTTACTTGTGAGGCGGGTATGAACTCCATCGAATCGGAACACTGGGTCGTCGATGCGACGAACGACGCCCCCACGTTCTTTCGCAGTCTTGCGCGTTTGGCGCCAGCTGAGTCGGTTCTATACATGGAAGGTTCGACCGAGAGTCATGTGCCGAAGCATCTCGCCACGCTTCGGGTTGCCCAAGCGAGGCAGGTCAGGCTCGGGACGATCATGCCGCCGTCGGACAGGTATCAAGTGATTGCGACCCCAGAGAGCCTCAATGGATTGGCCAAGGTGATCGAAGACCACCGGATCTCGGCCCCAGCCATCCACGTGGTCCTGCACGACAGCGAGCGTGTACTGGTGTCCTGGTACGACGCCTTCACGGAGGATCCGATGTTCGTTTCAGCCAGGTTCACTGAGCAGCAAGTGCGGGAGTTCGCCGGGGAGCTCGGAGTTGGAAACCACTGGCGAACAGACCACGCGTAACCGCGCGGGGCAGTGCAAACCCATCGTCATTCGTAGGTGGGTGGACGGCTCGTGGAAGATCCAATGGGAAATATGCAACGTTGACACACCTCCGCCCACGCACATTGAGGCTGTCCGCTCATGTCCAACGTTATGCAGCTTAGGAGCTGTCCGTGCCTGTAGATGTTCGCCAACTCACGCCAGATGACGTTTCACTGATGGACGCCCTGTTGACGACGTTTGGCGAGGCGTTCGCAGACATGGGCACTTATGCTGAGAACCGCCCAAGTGCGGACTATCTGCAGCGACTGCTCGGCGGTGACTCGTTCATCGCGCTGGCCGCCTTGAAGGGCGATGAGGTCGTCGGCGGTATTGCGGCCTACGAGCTCAACAAGTTCGAGCAGCAACGGAGCGAAATCTACATCTACGATCTAGCTGTTGCATCAGGGCACCGGCGCGAAGGAATCGCGACGGCCTTGATTGAAGCCCTGAAACACATGGCAAGAGGGCGCGGAGCCTATGTGATTTTCGTTCAGGCCGATACCGGCGTTGAGGACGAACCGGCTGTTGCGTTGTATACGAAGCTGGGAACTCGTGAAAAAGTCTTGCAGTTCGATATTCCAGTTGAGAACACGAGTGGCTGACCGGTTTCATTGTGGCACTGACTGGACCGTGGGGATTGTTCCGTCACTATTGGGTCATGATTTCAATCGCGTTAACGTTCGTTGCCAACGTCGTTCTATTGCAGCACATGCAATCCGTCAGCTTGGTCGCGCGTCTGGTGGCCATAACGGACATCGCCGATTGCGATGGGCTTTGGGGCGGGCTTCGGGGCGAACTCCTCCATGCCGGTTTGGGCCTGCTGGTGCTACTCACGATTGAGGCGCTGAATGTATACAAGCCCGCGGGCATGACCGCATACGGTCGCCGCAAGGAATCGCAGGTTGCCGCGCGCTCAGGTTCGATTGACGACGCTAGATCTGAGTCGAGCAGAGAATTCGCCGCCGCGAAGACACCGCGGTGGGTGCGGATGGTCGGGATTCACGCCATCGGACTGGCCTTGCTGTTCGTGGTGATGCACCTTGCCGGGGGTGGTTTGCCGAGCCATTGAGCGCGTGCGAGCTTTCGTGCATGCGAGGTGGATGCAGCGGACGGCGCTGTGCGCGGCCGCCGAACCTGAGCGCTAGCCCCCGCGACGGCTGGAGTAAGGAATGAATGATCCCGAGTACTCACGCGCGGACGGTTATGAAGCGTTCTATCGCGAGTTCGACTCGCCCTTGATGCGTCAGCTTCGGCGCGAGGCCTACGGCGAGGATATCGGACAGCACTCCTGGGTCGGTGCCGAGGAACTACGCGAGGATATTCACCGCCTCAATCTCTCACCTTCAAGCCGCTTTCTCGACCTGGGCTGCGGCCCCTGTGGTCCCCTTACTTTCATTCTTGCGACCGCTGGGTGCTCGGGGACTGGCTTGGAGCTGAGCGCATCGGCCCTCCGGGTCGATCGCGCGCGCGCCGCCTCGCTTGGCAATGCCGGCCTGCTCTCCGCTCAGGAAGCTGATCTGAACGCGCCACTTCCATTCGGGCCTCGCTCGTTCGACGCGGCAATGTCGCTCGACGTCGTGCTCCATCTTGCCGATCGCGCGAAGCTATTCCACGAAGTGGCGAGGGTGCTGTCGCCGGGCGGAAGATTTTTGGTCACCGATGCCGGCGTCGTGACCGGTCCTGTCTCGAGCGAAGAGGTGCGCCGACGCAGCGTCCACGGCTTCACCCAGTTCGTTCCTGCTGGATGGAATGAATCAATGCTCGAGTCTGCGGGCTTTCGGCTGGCCGAGACCGAGGATCGAACCATGAGTGTGCTGAAGAATGCCGCCGGGCGACTGGCGGCCATGCAGGCGCATCGGGCAGAACTGGAACAGCTCTGGGGTGCTGCTCAGTATCAGAGTCAGCGGGAGTATCTCGACATCGTCGTCGAGTTGGCGCGAAGGGGAGCCCTGTCGCGAGTGATGTACTTGGGGGAAGTCCGTTCGCTCTCGTCCGAAGTCAACCCACGATGACGGCGCTCGCAATCGACCCGGCAACGCCCGCCCCTGGCCGACCTCGGTCCTTTTCGTCGCGCCTCATGCGTTGGGCGGCCGTCGTCGGATGCGGTGTCCTCATCGCTGCCCTTCCGCGACCGGAGGGCATTCCCGCCGATTCCTGGAACTTGCTGGCGATCTTCGTGGCGACTGTGCTCGGGCTGACGCTGCAGCCGCTCCCCGGCGGTGCGATGGTGCTGCTCGGCGTGACTGCCAGCGTCCTTCTCGGTATCCAGCCAATCGCAAAAGCACTGGCGGGCTATGGCGATCCGATCGTGTGGCTCGTGCTCGCGGCGTTCTTCATGTCCCGCGGCATGATCGAGACCGGATTGGGCCGGCGTATCGCGTTCCTGTTCATCCGCGCGCTGGGGGGGCGTTCACTGGGGCTGGGTTATTCGCTGGCATTCACCGAGTTCATCCTTGCGGGTTTCATTCCCTCCAACGCGGCACGGGCCGGCGGGATCATCTTTCCGATTGCGAAGAGCTTGGCCGTGGCCTACGACTCCCAACCCGGCCCGACGGCGGGCCGGCTTGGCGCCTTCCTCATGCTGCTGCTCTATCAATGCTGTGTTGTGAACACCGCCATCTTTCTCACGGGTGCGGCCTCGAACGCCCTGATCGCGTCCTTCGCGATGAAGACGGCAGGAATCGAACTCAGCTATGGCCGGTGGCTCGCGGGAGCGATCGTGCCGGGCCTGTTGAGCCTCATCGTCGTCGGGCTGTTGATTTATCGCCTGTCGCCGCCGGAGGTGAGACGCACTCCCCGCGCGGTCGAGGTGGCGCGGGGCGAGCTTGAGCGAATGGGTCCCATGTCGGGACCGGAAAAGCGGATGCTCCTCGTTTTCGCTTTGGTCGCAGCGCTATGGATGACCACGGCCCTGCATGGCATTCACTATGCGGCAGTCGCATTGCTCGGGGTCTGCGCGCTGCTGCTCTTCGGAGTGATCGATTGGGAGGCCGTGAAGTCTGAGCGCGCCGGCTGGGACGTGTTCATCTGGTACGGCGGGCTCGTACAGTTGGCCGGCGCACTCGCCGAAACAGGTCTCACGCAGCGGTTCGCCCACTCGGTGGCCGGTCTCATCCACGGGTGTCCCTGGTGGGGCGCACTGTTGGTCGTGCTTCTCGTGTACTTCTACGCGCATTACTGCTTCGCCAGCATCACTGCACATGCCACCGCAATGTACACGCCCTTCCTGGCGGTCATGCTGGCGGCAGGGGCGCCGGCTGGAATCGCGGTCCTGTCCCTGACCTACGGATCCAGCCTGATGGCCGGCCTCACGCATTATGGGACGACGCCGGGGCCGATCTACTTCGGTGCCGGCTACGTCTCACAAACGACGTGGTGGCGCATTGGCTTCATCGTATCCGCGGCAACCCTGGCCATCTGGATGACCATCGGAGTCGCGTGGTGGAAGCTGCTCGGCCTATGGTGACCAGACTCGACCAGGCGTTGACGTCGCTGGAGCGGGCCTATCAGGAACGTTCTACGGTGCTCGCCTACCTCCGCATCGACCCACGCCTCGCGCCGCTGCATGCACTCCCGCCGTTCCAGGCGCTTGTGAAGCGGCTGGGGGGCGAATAGCGTCTCCGCCGCAGCACTGAACAACGTGCTTGGACAGTCCAAGCAGCGCTCACCTGTACGGGCATCAGGCGAAGGTTACACTCAGGCAACTATCGGAGCATCACGATACGCTGATTGGCCACTGGCCGGCCGTCGACCAGAAGGCGCGCAAAATAGATTCCCGCGCCGCCGCCACCGCCTCCGTCCAAGCCATCCCACTGCACACGGTAATGACCAGCCTGCAGCCGGCGGTCGAGCATGGTAAGCACATGTCGCCCGTGAAGGTCGAAGATGGTCAGGATCACATTCGCCTCGCCGGGCAGGGCCAACTCGAAGCCGACTCGGTCGTGCGCAGGATTCGGTCGCGGCGCGCTGAACGACACCTTCGTGGGCAGCCCCGGGGTTTCCAGCGGCTCGACTCCCACGACGCGCACGCCGCCGAAGCACCAGAACCCATCACAAACGGTACGCGTGGCGCTGCTCACACCGACCACCGATTGGCCGATGGTGCCATACATCGCCCGCCCGGCGCCGGTGATTCCTGTCGCCGGCGTGCCGCCGGTCGCCACGACGTAGCCACGTAATGTGAAAGCGTCTGCCTTGATTGCTGTCATAGCCAGGGTCGCCGCGACGATCATGATCATCGAGTGTTTCATCGGGTGCCGGCCTTTCATGATGAGGCTCATGACACGCACTCGGCGTCACAGACATCGTTCCCTGTCGTTAGCCTCATTCCTTCGTCCCATGTGGTACGCATGTCGACACTCACTTTCCGCCGGGGGCGAGCCCGTCCGAAGAGGACGATTGCAGGCCTGTCAGGCCGGCACCGCTCGTGGTGCCATAGGCGGTTGGGAGGTAAACGGCGTTCAGTGAGGGGTACCGGATCACGACCGATTCGCCGCCGCCGAAGCTGTCGCAAACAAGGTAGAACGTGTAGGTCCCGGCTGGTTTGGAATAGACGAAACTCCTCGAGATCGTCGATCCATACACCGTGCCGGAAGCAACCTCGCGGCCTACCGTACTGAGGCTCCAGGTACTGTTGGGACCGAGTGCCGTGGTCTCTGAGATCGAGGCGCGCAGTTGACCCAACACGCCGAGCGTATGTGCGCCGATATCCATGTACCCGCCGTAGTTGACCAGGATGAATCCGGCAGCCGGCGTCGTGATGGTGACGGTTCTGGCCACCAGGTCGGCGCCCGTGGCTGGAACGACGTAGCTGATAGAACCCTGATCAAATGCAACTCCCGGCTCATCGAGGATGTCGAGGCTCGTGACGCTCCCATCGGTTATCTTCGCACTGGTGATTGCGCCGTCGAGCACCGTCTTCGCCATCAGGGCATACGGCGAAGAGGCAAGTTGGATACGTGGCGAGAGCGGCGACGCATCGGGCGCCACTTGGATCTCCAGCCAGTAGGGGACGCTGAACTGCAACAGCAAGGGGTCTCCGGGGACGCTGCCGATCAGCACGCTGAATCCACCATTGGCGACCGGGACGCCAACATGAGTTTCGTCATGAAGCGCCGGACCGCCAGTCACACTGCTGAAGATCCGGAAGGTGATGTCATAGTTGCCATCTGTCACTAATTGGCCCGCGTTATTACCGAGGACGCCTTGGTAACTGATGAGCTGAGGCACTTGGCCCCACGCCATGGTGGCACCGAGAGTGAAAGCGACAAAAACAAAGACTGGCACGAAACGCTTCATGGGGACCCTCCCGAGTCGGTGTGTGAAACATGTCCGCCTGCGGCGGGTGGAGGCTGCTTTGGATGCTCATGTACACGCCGTCAGATCCGGCGAGCGGCGTGCGCGCACACCCGAATGTGTGCTCATACATGTCCTGACTCGGGATCGACACGATACGACTGCTCGAGTAGTCGACGCGGCATACGGTGACCGAATCGTCGTCCACGGGATCCTTGACCGCCTGTTCAGTGAGGAACAGGTAGGTTTGGGCGCGCACGAGAAGCAAAGCGGCGCCAACGGGATCCGTGTCGGAGACTCTCTCTACTTGATACGGGAAGTCAATGACCAATGGAGGCCATGCCCCATGGTGACACTCCGGGCGCCGGCGCGAGCCGGTCATGTCGGCATCGCGAACTTCCGCGACTCGTACGCGCGGTACTGCAGCGCTTCGGCCAGGCACTTCGCGCTCACGCGTTCCTCGCCGGCCAGATCCGCGATCGTCCGGGCCACACGCAGCGCGCGGTCCACGCCGCGGGCGCTGAATCCAGCGCGGTCCACGGCCTCGGCCGCGAGCGACTCGCCCATGGCGTCGAGCACGCATACCGCGCGCACGCGCTTGGGCGGCAAAGCCGAGTTGAGCGCACCGCGCCGACGCTGACGCTCACGTGCCTCGGCCACGCGTGCCGCGACTGTCGCAGTCGTCTCACCCGTGTCGGCGCCCGCTAGTTCGCGCGCCGTGAGCGAGGTGACCTCGATCTGCAGGTCGAGCCGGTCGAGCACCGGGCCACTCACACGCGCAGCGTGCCGCGCGAGCGCCGCCGGGGCGCATGCACAGCCACGACGCGGGTGTCCCAGATAGCCGCACGGACAGGGGTTCATGGCCGCCGCAACCAACGGCCGCGCCGGGAACCGCACGAATCCGGTAGCACGTGAGAGGTGCACCGAGCCTGTCTCGAGCGGTTCGCGCAAAGCGTCCAGTAGGTGACGCGGGTACTCGGCCAGCTCGTCCAGGAACAACACACCATGATGTGCCAACGACAGCTCGCCCGGGCGCGGTGGTGAGCCGCCGCCGATAAGCCCGGCCCGCGAGAGTGAATGATGCGGCGCGCGGAATGGTCGCCCGCGCATGAATCCACACCCGGGCGGGCGCAGCCCAGCGCCACTGTGCAGTCGCGTGACGGTGAGCGCCTCTTCGGGTTCCAGCGGCGGAAGGATGCCCGGCAGGCGTTTCGCGAGCATGGACTTGCCCACGCCGGGCGGGCCCACGAACAGCAGGTGATGCCCGCCCGCGGCTGCGACCTCGAGCGCGCGCCGCGCGAGCGCCTGCCCGCGCACGTCGGCGAGATCGTCGCCATGCGGCTCGAGTGCATCGGTTGGCGCGGGGCTTGCGCGGTCGAGCGGTCCCTCGCCCCGCAGGTAGCTGACCACCTCCACCAGATGCTTGGCGGACAGCACCGTGAGCCCTTCGACCAGTGCCGCCTCCGGCGCGGAGTCAGCCGCGCAGATCATCGTGTGCGCGCCCGCACGCCACGCGGCTTCGGCGAGTGACAGCGTGCCGCGCGTGCCGCGCAGGCGACCATCGAGCGCGAGTTCGCCGAGCGCGGCGGTATGCTCGAGCTTCTCGGGCGGAGTCTGCCCAGTGGCCGCGAGCAAACCGAGCGCGAGTGCCAGGTCCGCGGCTGCGCCCTCCTTGCGCCGGTCGGCGGGTGCGAGATTGACCGTGACACGCCGGTCGGGTGGCGCGAGCCCGGCGTTGCGCAACGCGGGCCACACACGTTCTCGCGCCTCACGCGCGGAAGTATCGGGCAGGCCGACCATGACGAAGCCGGGCAACCCCGGGCCCACGTCGACCTCGCAGTCGATGGCGAAGGCGTCGAGCCCCCAGAGTGCGGCGGTGCGAACGCGCGCGAGCATGATGTTGCTCCTCGCGGGGGCGGGAATGGGGCGAAGGCTGAGGCGAAGCTAGGGGTGGGTGCGGGCTGGGGTCAAGCAGTAAGTAGGGAGGGCAACCGGCGCAAAGGGTACACGTCGATACTCAACAGCCGGGATGCTGCAATTCCACGACTCGCCCCATACGCCTAGAACATCGGATGCAGCGCGTATCGCTCCATCAGCTCCGGCACCGACTCGGGCATCACGGTGAGGCGATAGCGCGTTCGGATCGTACTCATCGTTGCCAGGTCACGAGCATTGAGCGCAGCGGCGAGCTCGAAGAAGTACTCCTCGAATCCACCCGGCGCGATGAGCTCAAGGAACCGCACGGTGTCGGCCTCGCCGTTCCAGAACGCGTGGGGAATGCCGCGCGGCTTAGCGATCACTTCGCCCGCACCTGCGTGAAGCACCGCGCTGCCGATCTGCGCGCACAATCGTCCGCTGAGTACGTATGAATATTCGTCCTCGAGCTCGTGCGTGTGCATCGGTGAGCCGAGTTGATGCGGCGGTAGATCGTGTTCGACGAGGCCGAATGCCCCGCCAGTGTCACGCGATGGGATCACACGCCGCGTGCCAAGGCCTCTACCGAAACGGACCTGTTCAACCTGCGGAGGAATGTTCGCGGGCTGCATGTCGATCGCCTAAGGCTTCGGCGGCATCGGTAACACCACCTGCAGGGCAAGCTTCCACACTCGCGCGGTATCTCGTTCCCAGATGTGCATGTAGTGGCCCGAGCCGATTTCGGCTTCGCCGGGGACCGAGTAGGTCCCGTAGGTGTAGCCAAGGTCCCCGGCCCGTGACATGAACTGCGCGGTGCTCATCATGTTCACCAAGGGCTCACGCGCCGTCACGGAGTCGCGCCCCGTGGCGCCGATCCAAGGCTGCGAACCCTCGCGCAATACCACGGCGTCGCTGGCTGCGAATGCCAGCAGTGCCGCTCCCGGCCCTTGCGCTCTCGCGAGTTTCACGAACTCAGCGTCGGCCTGCCACAGACTCTTACGCTTGGCCAAGGGACGGCTCGAGCCCGAGTTCGCTGGGCCGAGGGTCCGCATCACTCGTTGGGTCACAACGCTCGGCGCGGGTCCATGGCTGATGCCCGCGTCAATCGCGGCGCGCCAGCTGCCGTCGGCCTGCTTGCGCCAAACGGTGACGAACTGCCCATATGCGACCGGTTCAATCTGGCTGCTGTCCGTTCGGAAAGTCCATGGCCCGGTCGTCCAACCCATATCGCCGCTGGCGCTCATCACCGCGTGGTCGGGGTCCCAGGCCAGCCGCCCTGGTCCAGCCGGGCGGGACTCGTAAGACTTGCGGCCGAGCACCGGGCCGGGACGGAAGATCACGCCTGTCGGCGCCAGCCATTCCACGAATGCGGCGCGGATACCCTGTGCTTTCGCCATGGCGGCGAATGCGTGCTCGCTCTCGACCAGCACATCGGCTTCGGTGGCTGAGGTCGCGGCGGGCGCAGCCGTGGCGAGCGTCATTGCGGCGGCAACCAGGAACCAGACTCGATGCTTCACGCAGGGCCTCCTCGCAGGTCGGGCGCCGGCGTCCCAAGGGAACCGGGCGGGTCACCCAAGGACGATTATGCTTGGGAATCGGCATTACCGATACCAGACCTTGAGCGTGTCTGCGAGGGATGTGCCCACGTATGCGGGAGATATCCGTCCCGGTGCGGCCCGGTGCTTGCTCACCAGAGACTTGGATGGCCTAAGCCTAGGTTCCATGCGGTATGGCGGGTAACAGGGCATGCACTTCGCAACGTGTGAGGGCACGATGCGGGGCTTCGTGCGAAAGCCGGAGCCTTTCCTCAAGCATGGAGCGACCCAGGTCGAGACTGAGCGGAGCGTTCTGTTTCACTCTGCCACAGGGAGAACAGTGCAACCCTCGATTGCGCGTTACCTCAAGCGACACCGGCGGAGATTGACGGAGGCTTTCTCCCGTCCGCTCGAGCCAACCTTGGGAGCGGACTCCGCGCGGACGCAAGCGCGGGAATTGATCATGGGATTGGAGAAGGCCTTCGTGTCGGACGACCCGGCCGCCTTCCTGGCCCACCTGCACCAGAGCCTTTCGCGGTGCTCGGCCAGAGCACCGGAGACCTCGTTCAGCGAACTACTCGCAAGCGAGATGCGTCAGAAAGAGAAGTTCGCGGCCCTGCTCACGGTCAGCAACGCGGTGGTGAATACGCTCGACCTGGAAGCCATCCTATCGACGATCGCCAAGCAGGTACGCGAAGTCATTCAAACCGATGAGTGCACGGTGTTCCTGTTCGACGAGAAATCCCAGGAGTTGTATCCGGCGGTGTGCGACGCAATGGCGTATGTGGACGAGATGATGGCCGTGCGACTCAAGTTGGGTGAGGGCATCACTGGCATGGTCGCCCAGACGGGTCGCGGCGAGATCGTGAACGACGCCGAAGCCGACCCGCGTGCCGTGACCGTCCCTGGGACGCCGCCTGAACAGACCGCGCTATTGTGCGTGCCACTGTTGACCCCGGATCGCGTGGTCGGTGTGATCACTCTGACCCGCATCGGGTTCCGCGGTTTTGGAAAGGACGATCTCGAACTGGCCATGCTGTTCGCGGGTCAGTGCAGTGCCGCGATCGTGAACGCGCGCCTATACGAGGATATGAAGGGCGCCTACCACGAACTACGCGAGGCACAGACGCAGTTGGTGCAGTCGGCAAAGCTCAATGCCCTGGGCGAGATGGCCGGCGGTGTCGCGCACGACTTCAACAACATCCTCGCCGCGATCCTCGGTCGCACCCAGTTGCTGCTGCAATCCACCGAGGATTCCGAGGTGAGACGCCAGCTTCGGGTGATCGAGCAGGCCGCGCTCGATGGCGCGCACACTGTGCGTCGCGTGCAGGAGTTCACGCGCCTGCGCCAGGACGAACGCTTCGAGACCTTGGATGTGAACCTGGTCCTGCTTGGCGTTCTCGAGCTGACTCGCCCGGCGTGGGAGGCAGGTGCCAAGCGCCGGGGCGTCGTGGTGGACGTGCACCTGGAGTTGCATGCGGACCAACCCACGCCTGGTAACGGCTCCGAGTTGCGGGAGGTGTTCACCAATCTGGTGCTCAACGCGGTGGACGCCATGCCCAACGGCGGCGATCTGTGGGTGCGATCCCAGAATGCTCCCGGCGTGCTCCAGGTGGAGGTCCGCGATACCGGTTTGGGTATGAGCCCCGATGTCGCCGCCAAGGTCTTCGATCCTTTCTTCACCACCAAGGCGGTGAAGGGAACGGGCCTGGGGCTGTCGGTCGCCTATGGCATCGTCTCGCGGCACAAGGGCACGATCACGGTGCAGAGCGAGCTTGGAGTTGGGACCGTGTTCACGCTGATGTTCCCGGTGGGTGTCGTCGAGCAGCCGGAGAAGGTGGTCGACAGCAACGCGCCGCTGGCACGACTTCAGATCCTTGTGGTGGATGATGAAGAGCCGGTATTACAAGTCATGGCGGACTTGCTCACTGCCATGGGTCACACGGTCAGCACGGCCCTGGGCGGACCGAGGGGCGTGGAGCTGCTCGACAGGCACCGTTACGATGTGGTTTTCAGCGATCTGGGAATGCCCGAAGTGAACGGGTGGGACTTGGCGCTCGCTGCGAAATCACGCCACCCGGAGACGGCGGTGGTATTGGTCTCGGGCTGGGGTTTCCAGCTGGAAGAGGACACCGTCGCTCAGCGCGGCGTCGACCTGGTCCTCGCGAAGCCATTCTCCTGGGAAGAAGTCGAATCGGCGCTGCGCGTGGTATCGGAACTGTTGAGCCGCGCGGCGTGAGGTCGTATTTCGCAGGGCTACAGGCCGCTGACCGCGTATTGCACCATGCGCGTGGCATCGTCTGAGGGGAGTGCCTGCCCCATGAGCGACAATCGAACCACGCCATCGATGTCGAGCAATACCATTCCGGGAAGCGTGGCGGCGCGAGTGTTGTCGAACAATCCATACAACGCCGCGACATCACTCATCGGATCCGACAGCGCCATTGCCGAACTCGGGTGGTCGGATAGGTAGCGCCGCAGGGAGTGGGTTTTCTCGGTGCACACCGCCACCACTCTCACGCCACGCGCTTCCAGTTGGCGTTGCACGGCGTCCAAAGACGGGAGCCCCTCGCGGCGGCTGACGAAGAACAAAGCGACCCACTGGCCGCGCAGTCGGCTGAGTTGCACCTTCGCGCCGGACGCAGCCTCGAGTTCGAAGTCCGGGGCGCGATCACCAAGCCGGACTTGCGCGGTGACGCGCGGGCGTGGATTGACCGTGGGCAGGGCAGCGCGTTCTGCCCGTGGACCGATGCGCGTGGGGTCGTACCGCTTGCTATCAACCTGCGCGAACACCGGCGCTGCGATCACGAGCAAAAGCAGCGCGGAAAGCATGGTGCGGAGCATCGGGCACCTCCTCGTGCCGCGGACTGGGGAATCGTTCGCGGCTCGAAGGACACGGCGCATGCTCCTGCTAGGCGTCGCGTCCGGATGGCACCGGAGTGCGTCTCACTTCGTCGACAAGCGCGGCGAGCGTGCGCTCGGGCGTCTGCGGCGGCATGGAGCAACCCGGTGCGAACAACCAACGCCGTCCCCCGGTCTCCCGAAAGGCACGGCGGTATGACTGCAGCGCTTCCTCGGGGTCGCTGGCCTGCAGCGCACCCTCATGGGCGATGCCGCCCATGACGGCGCCCGGCAGGCTGGCAAGGCCCTCGGACAGCGACGGATTCCCTGGTGAACCCGCATCCCAGGAGAAGGCGCCCACGGGATAGTCGGCGAACTCACTCACCAGCGCATCGCCCTTGCAGATGTGCATCGTGTGGTACGGCGTCGCGCCGGCGGCAGCCAGCACGCGTAGGTCGTAGGGACGCGACCAACGCTTCAGTTCCTCGGGCGTCATGAAACTGCGCGAAC
>JBDSKE010000233.1:0-3540 GCA_039917105.1 Candidatus Eiseniibacteriota bacterium
CGTGCGACGGCGCTGGCGATCCTCCTCCTCTTCGATGCGTGCCGAGAAGAACGCGCCGAGCCGCTCCAGTTCATCGTCGCGCAATCGTCCGACCGAGACCTCCCACTCCTTCTCGCGCTCGCGCGCCAACTCCTCAAGGGTTTCGCGCGCGCTCTGGAGCCAACGCTCACGCAGGTCAGGTTCGAGCTCCTCGCCCATCTGGTACAGACCTTCACGCGGCCGAACGTCGGGCACCTGCGAAGCCTGATTGCGCTCCAGCACTTCGCCCCCGCTGCCGACCAGTACGACCCATTGCTCCTGCCATGGCAGGCCTCCCCAACGCGTGATCACGGCATGGAACGCCACGCGTCGCTCGTATCGCACGGGGCCAAGGCGGGGCGCGCCCCAGGTCAGGCCACGCACAGAACAGATCCGGGCAAGTCCATCGGCCGGGGCGCCGGGAACCTGCGCGAGTGCCGTGCGGCGGGTGAACATGGGCTCGGCCAATGCGGCCTCGAGCAATCGACGGCCCGCCGCACTACCCGGCGCCATGAACCATGCACCGCGTGGCACGGTGGGACGTGCGGGGTCGAATACCATGCGCACGCGCAGACGACGCCAGCGTTTTTGCAGGCCATCCGAAAGGTCGACTTCCCAATCACCGCGTGGGGCGGACTCCACATTGCAGCCCGACACCTTGAGCCATTGGCCAACGAACGTACGCCACTGCGGACTCTCGGACGCGGTCTCGCCCCGCGAAGCGCCCTCGAGCATCTCGGGCATCTTCACCTTGGCGAGCTTTGCGGGGCGGGCTGGCTTCTTCGTGCGCTTGCGGCGCGTGGTGGAGGGGTTCATGACTCCTCCTCGACTTCGCGCGCACCGTGGAACAGAAGGCTCTGATCGTCGCGCTGCTGTTGATACATGCGCCGCGCCGTCATCAGATGCTGCGCCAGTTCGGTGAACTTCCGCTTCACGGCACGAGGGTCCCGGGACTCGGTCCAGCGACGGAAAACTTCATCCTCGAACGAACCCGACATCTGCCAGGCGCCGAGGATGTCCTCCATCTCACCGACCACCAGTTCGAACATGCGGATCTTGCGCTCGAGGATCTCGAGCACATACGCCTCGATGGTCCCGCGCGCCACCATGTTGATGACGCGCACGGGGTGTTCTTGGCCCAGCCGATGCACACGGCCGATACGCTGTTCCAGCCGCATGGGATTCCACGGCAGGTCATAGTTGATGACAATGCGTGCGAACTGCAGGTTCCGGCCTTCACCGCCGGCTTCGGTCGACACGAGTACCGGATCGCGGGAGCGGAACTCCTCGAGCGACTCCTCTTTCTCGCGCCAGCCCATCTCGCCATGGAAGACGGATGGGTTCACGCCTTCCGCCCTCAGCGCCGCGACGATCGCGTCCTGCGTGGCACGAAACTGCGTGAAGATGATGGCCTTGTCGCCCTTGAGCGAATGGATGCACCGGGTGAGCGTCTTGATCTTGCTGGGATCCTCGCCTAACGCGGCCGCGCGCTCAGCGAAGGCGCGAACGCGCTTGGCGTCGAGTCCTTCGGGGTTCGAAGCCAGTTTCTCGAGCGTGCCCTTGGCGGCGGCCCACGACGAGCCCATCTCCTTCTGCAACACCATCAAGGTGAAATAATGGGGCTTGCCGGGCTGTCCCGAGTCCGAGCGCACCGCCTCGGATACGAACTCGCTCACCTGTTTGTAGAGTAATCGTTCAGGCGGACTCTGCGGCACCCACATGGCTTCCACATGCCGCGGCGCGAAGGTGAGTTTGGTATCGGAGCGACGCGTGCGGATCATGACACTTTGGAGTAGGCGGCGAAGGCGCGGGGTATTGCGCGGCGTACGCTTATCGTGTCCCGACAGGAAGTCGCGGCGGAACTGCGAGAAAGTGCCGACCGTGCCGGGCCGGACCAGCGTGACCAGGTTGTACAACTCGCGTAGGTCGTTCTGCACCGGGGTCGCGGTGAGCAGTAAGAGATAGCGGGGGTTCAAGTCATTGATGAACTTCCAGCCCAGCGTCAGGTGATTGCGCAAACGATGGGCCTCGTCGACCACTACCATGTCGTAGTCGGCGCCCCGAACGCGCTTGCGGTGGCGCTCATGCCGGGCCGTCTCGAGCGAGGAGATCACGAGCGGATGCCGGCCCCACTGCCCTGAGGGTCCGCGTGAGACCACGAAGTCGAGTTCGAACTTCTCCCAGAGTTCGGCGCGCCATTGTTCGCACAGTGACGCCGGCACCAGCACGAGCGCGGTGCGGACAGCGCCGCGCAAGAGGTACTCCTTGAGGACGATACCCGCCTCGAT
Source organism: Candidatus Eiseniibacteriota bacterium (assembly GCA_039917105.1). Classification (GTDB taxonomy): domain Bacteria; phylum Eisenbacteria; class RBG-16-71-46; order RBG-16-71-46; family RBG-16-71-46; genus CAIXRL01. The sequence goes on from JBDSKE010000233.1 coordinate 2,307, forward strand.
GGTCTTGCCGAGCCCCACCTCATCGGCGAGGATCCCGCGTCCCCCGAAGTCGCGCAGCACCTTGAGGCAGGCGTCCACTTGGTGCGGAAAGCGCTCCACCCCTCGCAGGGAGTCGAGCGAGACCAAGTGGTCGGCGCTGGCCCAACCGGCCCACCCTTCTGCCTCGGCCCGCAGGTCGAAATGTGTCTGCGGCCCGGCATGGTGGTCGAGCCAGTGTTGCAGCAGCGTCTCCCCTTGCGGGTGCCAGTGGCGAAGCGCCTGGGCCGCGGCACGCGCGAGCGGCCGATGCCCTTGCTCATCTTCGGCGTCGGCGACATCCGCTTGTTCTTGCACACTCAGCGGGATACTCGGCGGTGCGGCGCGATCGACGATCTCCCATTCGCGTTGAGTCGAGAGCCGACGCAGTTGGCCCCCGAAGACGACCTCGAGCACCTCGCGACCGCGATCGGTGTGCACCTCCACGATGAGGCCCTCCCCGAACTGGGGATGGTGGAGGCGCATGCCGACCAGGTAGCGCGGCTCGATCAGATCGTCCACAGATCGAACTCCTGACCCTTCTCGGGGATGTGAACGGTCGCACCGGTACGCTCGCGGAGCATCGGCGCAAGGATCTCCATCGGCCCGATCTCGCCGTGCACCAGATGGATGATGCGTGGCAGCGGCTTGAGCCGGACGACCCAGCTCAATAGCTCGGCCTGGTCCGCATGCGCGCTGAATCCATCGAGGCCGGCGATCTCGGCCCGCACCTGCACGGGCTCACCCATCACATTGACGACCTTCTGGCCATCGCGCAGCTTTCGCCCGAGCGTGCCCTCACCCTGGAAGCCCACGAACAACACGGTGTTCACTGGATTCCCCAAGGCGTGGCGCAGGTGATGCACCACCCGCCCGCCTTCGGCCATGCCCGATGCCGAAATGATGATGCAAGGCGCCTTGAAATCATTGAGCGCTCGCGATTCACTGGCGGTGCCCACATAACGCAGCCGCTTGAAGCCGAATGGGGCGCCCTCCCCTTGCGAGATCAACACCCGCGTCTCAGCATCGAAACACTCGGGGTGCCGCTTGTAGACCGCGGTCGTTTCGCGTGCCATGGGGCTGTCGACGAAGATGGGCAACTCGGGGATGAGTCCCCGTTCGATCACGTTGTGCAGCACAGCCACCAACTCCTGCGTACGGCCGACGGCGAACGAAGGCACCACGACGCGTCCACCCCGCTGGATGGTCTTATTCACGA
>JBDSKE010000234.1:0-26943 GCA_039917105.1 Candidatus Eiseniibacteriota bacterium
CCTCGCTCGAACAGGTCATGCTCCACCGCGAGGCCATGGGAGTGATCCAGAAGGTATGTCTCGAGCGCTGCTACCGCGCCCGAGATGTGCTCAAGATGGAGCTCTCCGGCGCAGAGGCCATCCAAGGCCTCCTGGAGATCTTCGTGGGGGCACTCGTGGACCGAGGTTCGCTTCGCGGCGGACACATGCAGAGGCTCTACCCTCGCCTGTTCCAGGATGAGGATCCCTATCAACAGTTGTTGCGCCTGACGGACCACATCTCGGGCATGACCGACCATTATGCGGTGCGGCTTTATCGCGAACTTCGAGGCATGCGCTACCCCGGCGGGCGCGACTGAATTGCTTACGAATTCGCTCAAGCGAGGCTCCCCATCGTGCCGATGATGATTGCGTCAACTCGTCGGGCCCGGATGCCGACGTCACCCTCGGAGATGGAACCTTGCGTACCTCCCGTCGAACCCTCTCGGCGCGGGATGCTGCGATGGTCCTCGCACGGATGCTTCCGGCGCGGCCGCCGTGGCCCAGCGCGCTCTTCGCGATGCTCTTGCTCGCGATGCTCTCGCATGCCCGCCCAGCACATTCAGCCGACTCTGGTGTGGCCAAAGCCGAGATGCTGTGGAACATCGCGAAGTTCATCCAATGGCCCGAATCGGCCGACCAGGCGAACAAGGGACAATTGGTCTTCACCATCTTGGGCGAGGACGAACTTGCCGCTGAGTTGGCTGGCCTGCTCAGCACCAAGACGATCAACGGCAAGCCGGTTTTCGTGCGCTTCGCGCGCCGTGCCCAAGACGCTCGTGGCAGCCAGATCCTTTACGTGGCGGCCTCCGAGCGCGAGCACATGGGCGAAGTACTCGCCGCCGTGTCGGGCACTCCCGTGCTCACCGTCGGGGACACGCCGGCCTTTGCAACGCATGGTGGCATGGTCGGTTTCGCAATCGAGGGAGGCCGCGTTCGGTTCGAAATCAATCTGGGTCATGCGGAACGCACGGGACTCAAGATCAGCGCCAAACTCCTCGCGCTCGCGCGCGTCGTGGACCAAGCTCCATGAGAGGCCCCGGCATGAAGGCCCTGCGCGATCTATCGATCCGCACCAAGCTGACGTTCATCACGATGCTCACCAGCATCGTCGTGCTTGTGTTGGCCTGCGGTGCGTTCCTTGGCTATGAGCTATTCACGTTCCGCAACAGCATGTCGCGTGATCTCGCGATCCTGGGTGACGTCATTGCCAACAACAGCACCGCCGCATTGACCTTTGACGACGCGACGGCCGCGCGGGAAGCGCTTTCGGCGCTACGTGCGCAGCGACATGTGATGTCGGCGTGCATCTACAGCAAGGACGGGATGCCGTTCGCGACCTACCGGCGGGACCCGGGCGAGACGCCGGCGTGGCCCTCGCGCAGCGCCGCTGGACCGGTCCGCGTCGCGAATAATTGGCTCGCAGTCCAGCGGCCCGTCTCGCTCGCGGACGAGATCATCGGCACGGTTTATATCCGTTCCGACCTGCTCGAGATGCATGCCCGGATTCGCCGATATGGGCTCATCGTGGCGCTCGTGATCCTGACTGCGTCGCTCGTGGCCCTGCTCCTTGCCTCCACGCTCCAACGCTTGATCTCGGCTCCGGTGTTGCACTTGGCGGCCGTCGCCCGACGCGTCAGTACCACGCGTGACTACTCCGAGCGCGCTGAGGCCCAGGGGCGCGACGAGATTGGCGAGTTGATCGTGGGATTCAATGACATGCTGGTTCAGATCGAATCTCGCGACGCACAACTGCGCGCACATCAGGAACACCTCGAAGCGGACGTGGCAGCCGCCACACACGAGTTGCGAACCGCCAACGTGAATCTGACCACGGCCCGTGACCGCGCCGAGGAAGCCAGCCGCGCCAAGAGCGAGTTCCTCGCGAACATGAGCCACGAGATTCGCACTCCGCTCAATGGCGTGATCGGGATGACCGAGCTGACGCTCGAAACGGATCTGAATCTGGAGCAAAGGGACTATCTGCAGACCGCGCGTTCCTCAGCGGACACGTTGTTGTCGGTAATCAATGACATTCTCGATTTCTCCAAGATTGAAGCGGGTCGACTCGACCTCGACCACTCCGCCTTCGAATTACGCGGCGAGATGGAAACCGCGCTGAAGACCGTGGCCCTGCGCGCGCATCAAAAAGGCCTGGAACTGATTTGCGATGTGCGCCCCGAGGTGGCCGAGAGGGTGCAGGGCGACCCGGTGCGACTCAAGCAGGTGCTCGTCAATCTGGTCGGCAATGCCATCAAGTTCACGGAACGCGGCGAGATCGTGGTGACCGCAGAACTCGAGAAGCAGGACTCGCAGTCCGAGCCCCAGAGCGGAATCATGTGCCTCCATTTCATCGTGCGCGACACCGGCATCGGGATTCCTTCGCACAAGCTCCAGAGCATCTTCGAGGCCTTCACGCAGGCGGATAACTCCACCACTCGCCGTTTCGGCGGCACGGGCCTTGGCCTCACTATCTGCAAGCGCCTGGTCGAGATGATGGGCGGCCGCCTATGGGTCGAGAGTGTGGAAAACCGGGGCACTGCATTCCACTTCACGGTGCAGCTTGCCGAGTCGAACGACGGCACTCCTCCCGCGCAAACCGGCCCTGCCCGGACGCATGGGCTGCGTGCCATGATCGTGGACGACAATGCCACCAACCGGCGCATCCTGACCGAGCAGTTGGGCGCACTGGGACTGGAGACCGTGGCAGTGGAAGGCGCACAGGGCGCCCTGACCGAGCTGTGGCGGGCACGCGCCGAATCCAGGTCATTCGCGCTCATCATCGTCGACTACCACATGCCCGAGATGGACGGTCTGGAACTCGCAGAGCGGATGCGCGAGATGCCGGGAATCGCTGGAAACACCATCATGATGCTCACTTCGGGTGGGCACAGCGGCGACGCGGCGCGCTGCCGCGAACTCGGCATGGCAGCCTATCTCACCAAACCCATTTCGCAGAAGACCCTTTATCAGGTTGTCGCGCAGGTGCTCGGCGCGCAGGCGACGACCGCGGAATCCCCCGCGCCCGCACGGAAGGACACACCGGCCATGGACCGCTCCCTCGCCTCGCCCTCCTCCGCCCAAAAGAGCGAACCGCTGCGTGTGCTACTCGCGGAGGACAACTTCGTCAATCAGAAGCTTGCAATGACCATGCTGCAGAAGCGCGGCCATGTGGTCTCCGTCGCCAACGATGGCCTCGAAGCACTCGAGGCACTCGCGCGCGAAGCCTTCGACGTGGTCTTGATGGATGTCCACATGCCGCGCATGGGAGGCTTCGAAGCCACCGCGCAGATCCGCGAGCGTGAACGCCGGGGTCAGGCACGTATCCCGGTGATCGCCCTCACCGCCCTGGCGATGTCCGGGGATCGCGAGAAATGCCTTCAAGCGGGCATGGACGCCTACGTCTCCAAGCCAATCAACTCATCCGAGCTTTTCGGCACGCTCAACCGGATGTTCCCGGACCGCGGTGGGGATCCCACGGCGCCGCATGCGCGCGCCGGCTTGATCCATGCCGCGGCCCCGGTGATCGACCATGCTCGGCTCCAGGAGAACATGGAAGGCGATGCAGAGATGCTGCATGACATCGTCTCGGCCTTTGTGCGCGACCAGATTCTGCAGGAACGGGACATCATCGATGCCCTTTCCCGTAACGATGCGATCACGCTCGCGCGAGCGGCACACACATTCAAGGGTTTGTTGCTGACGCTCGCTGCGCGCCCCGCTGCCGACGCTGCGCTGAAGCTGGAAATGCTCGCTCGGGGCAATGACCTCGGCGCTGCCCCGATCGCGCTGCGCGAGTTGCAAAGTGAGTTGGCACGGCTACAGCCTGCGTTGGAACAACTCATCCGCAAAGCAGCGTGATCTCAGGCGGCGCGTTCCTGTTCGGGGATCTCCACCAGGCCGCGCAGGCGGTGGAGCGCTCGCGTGCGAATCTGGGAGATGCGCGATTCGGACACATGCAACACTTCACCGATCTCGCGAAGGTTCAACTCTTCATAATAGTACAGCGTGAGCACCATGCGATCGCGCGGGGCCATCTTCAGAAAACCATCTCGTAGACGGTTGAGCATCTGGTGATGGTCCAGCTCGCCGCCCGGCTCGGCTGCGAATTGATCGGCGAGTCGTTCTGCCATGCATGTTTCGCCGTCGCCACCCGATCGTGCGTCCAACTGCAGCACGACACGACCATCGACTTCCTCCTGCCAATGGAAGTAGGTCTCCATGTCCAGACCCAGCGCCGCGGCTTCCTCCTCGACTGCGGGCTGGCGCCCGAGCCTCTGTTGCAAGTCGGCGCGCGTCGCGAAAAACTTACGTGATCGCTGCCGGACCGAGCGTGGCATCCAATCCCGAGTCCGCAGTTCATCGAGCATGGCACCACGGATCCGCGGCACGGCGTAGGTGCTGAAGGCGAGTCCCCGCGCAGGTTCGAAGCCCTCGAGTGCCTGCACCAGACCTAGCGTCCCAGCCCCTACGAGATCGTGTAATTCGACATCGTGGGAGACCCGGCGGAGCAATCGATGAGCGCTGTGGTGAACAAGTCCAAGGTAGCCGTCCAATAGCATGGTCCGTGCCTTGGTATCGCCATTCACCCGATAGCGCGCCCAAAGCGCGTCGGTGAGATCCCTCATGGATGCTGCCCCCTCGTGCCGGCATCACTGCCGGCCCCCTCGTCTGGCGTCTCGATGCGCACGCCGCTCGACCACTGCTCGGCGAGGCCCTCGACTTCGTCGGACACCACTTCCTGCATTGCTCCTGCCGGTGGCATGTACCACCGCTTGCCTCCATTCATCGGCCATCATCCGGTCCAGCATCACCTCGGATGGGAGGGCACGGCCGGGGCCGATGAAAGACTCAAGTTCCGAATAGGAACACCGACGCTAGAGAGGTCTGCGCTGGCCGACCAGCGGCCCGCCGACTGGATGGGGCGGCGCTCCGAAGTGGAGAGGGAAACATGACTGTCCGACCCGCTCGGGCTGATCTCAACGCCTGGACCGACATCACGCGCAGCGACCCGTCGCCTTCGCAGGCGTCGGGCCAGCATGCTTCGCGCCCGCCGGACCCAGTGCCGGGGCCCTCGATGAGCGTGGCCCCTGAGCGCATGCGGAGCCTCTCCACTCGGCTCGCGGACGGCTACTACGATCGCCCCGAAGTCGTCCAACACGTGATTGAGCGGATCCTGAACGACTTGTGATTCCGGGGACCGGCGCCACGATTGCGCCTCTGCTAGTCTGGGTGGCCGCTACCCGTCTGCCCTTTCGTGGCAGGCCCCAACGCGCTCATCTGCATCACGGAGGATCCCCATGCGTCCCATCCGCACCGTCGTGCCGTTCCTCGCCGCCGCGCTGGCCGTGGCCCTTTGCGCCCCCGCCCATTGCCAGCTCAAGACTCCGCGGCTGAGCCCCGGCGCAACGCTCAAGCAGACGATCGGAACCACCGACCTGACGGTGGTCTACTCCCGCCCCGGCGTGAAGGGCCGTTCCATCTGGGGCACGCTTGTGCCGTACGACAAACCATGGCGGACAGGTGCGAACGAGGCCACCGACTTCACCACAGCGGACGACATCATGGTCGAAGGCAAGGCGCTGCCAGCCGGCACGTATGCTTTCCTGACAATCCCGGGGAAGGACACCTGGACGGTGGTGTTCAGCAAGCAGAAGGACATGTGGGGCGCCTTCGACTACAAAGAGAGCGAAGATGTCGTCCGGGCGACCGTCACGCCGGTGGCCCTCAGCGAGCCCCAGGAGTGGATGGAGATCACAATCGATCCGACTTCGGCGAATACAGCTGAACTGGCGGTCCGCTGGGAGAAGCTCAAGGTCCCTGTGAAGTTCTCGGTCGATGTGAATGGCAAGGTACTCAAGGATGCGCGCGCCGCCATCGCTGCGGCCAAGCCGGATGACTGGCGCACCCCATGGAGCGCTGCAAACTGGGCGTTCGACAACAACGCCTCGCCCGATGAGGCGAAACAATGGGCGGCCAAGGCGCTCGCGGTGAACAAGAACCCCCGGACGCTCCAGGTGAACGCCCGCATCGCCCAGAAGGCCGGGAAGCAGAAAGAGGCCGCGGCACAGATGGCCGAGGCAATCACCCTGGCCAAGGCGGACAAGGAATTCTCCAAGGAACTGACCGCGACCTACGAGAAGACACTCGCGGAGTGGAGCGCGAAGAAGTAGCCCTGCGGGAAGACTTCGCAGCCGGCCGCGGCGCCCCGGGCGTCGCGGCCTTCCTGTTCCGCGTGGATGCTCAAGTGGCCCGGTTCCTCCAGCGGGGCACCATCGCCGCAAACAATCCCGCAAGACCCATGGTCAGTACGCACCCGATCAAGTTGAACCAGAGCCAGCCCACGCGATCCTGCTTCCAACACACCACGACGGCGACCTCGGCAACGATCGCTGCCAGGAATACCGCGCTTCCCCCGACGCGAGCCAACATGAAGCCGGTGAGGAAGATGCCCAGAATGGTGCCGTAGAACAGTGATCCCAGGATGTTCACGGCCTCCACCAAAGAGCCCATCCCCCCGGCGGTCTCGGCGAACAACACCGCGAACAGTGCCCAGAACAACGTGGCGGCACGCGACCAGTGCAGCAACGCCGCCTCGCCGGTGGGCGCGCCCGGTATCCGCCGCACCACATCATTGATGGTGGTCGAGGCGAGCGCATTGAGCTCGGAGGAGGTCGAGTTCATGGAAGCCGCGAAGATCGCGGCGAGCACCAAGCCCACGATCCCAGCCGGTAGGGCCGTCAGCACGAAGGACAGGAACACATAGTTCGTATCGTTCGTGTTCGCGCTCGGATCCGTTGCCTTCAACGCCTCCACGGCCTGCGCGCGGGCGGCCGCTCGCGCGGCGGTTGCGTCTGATTGGCGCGCAGCGGCCGCTTGCTCAGCGGCGGCATCGCCCGCGTGCCGAGCGGCGAGCCTGGCGCGCAGTGCTTCCGTCTGGGCCGCGGCAGCGGCGAGATGAGCCGCCTCGCCCGCGCGCCATTGGGCGGCGTGTGCGCCGTTGCGGGCACGCGCCACCTCGATGGGATTGAAGAACACGGGTGCCGGCACGAACTGGTGATAGGAGAACACCAGCACGCCCAACAACAAGATGAAGAATTGCATGGGCACCTTGAATAGACCATTGAACAGAAGGGCCATGCGGCTCTCGCCGGTCGAGCGGGCGGTGAGGATGCGGCCGACCTGCGATTGGTCAGTGCCGAAATAGGACAACTGCAAGAAGAACCCGCCCAACAACCCGGCCCATAGATTGAATCGGCTCTTCGGGTCGAAATGCAGATCCACCGCATTGAGTTTGCCCGCGTTCCCAGCCACCCACAGGGCATCCCCGAGCCCCACTCCCGTGGGAAGCGTTCGCACCACCCACACGAACGCCACCGCCATGGTGCCCATGATGATGCTGAACTGGAGCGCCTGCGTGTGCCCCACTGCGCGTGATCCGCCCATCACGGTGTAGACGATGCTCAACAGCCCCATGAACACGCAGGTCAAGCGCAAGTCCCAACCCAGGATGACGCTGAGCACGAGCGCTGGCGCATATAAGGTGATTCCGGCGGCCAGGCCACGTTGGAGCAGAAACAACGCCGCAGTGAGCGAGCGTGTCTTGCCGTCGAAACGTTTCTCGAGGAACTCATAGGCCGTGGTGATCCGCAGGCGCTGGTAGAGCGGCACGAGCGTCATGCACAACACGACCATCGCGATGGGCAACCCGAAATAGAACTGCACGAACGACAGGCCGCCCACGTAGCCTTGGCCCGGAGTGGCGAGGAAGGTGACTGCGCTCGCTTGGGTGGCCATGACCGACAGGGCCACCATGGGCCAAGGCATCTGCCGGCCTGCCACCCAGTAGCCCGCCAGATCGTGCGTGCCCCGCGAACGCCATACGCCATACGCCACGAAGCCGGCGAGCGTGGCGAGCATGACGGTCCAGTCGAGCACCCTCACGTGAACGCCCACGTGAGCCAGAGCAACAGAACGAGCGTGACGACCAGCGCACCGATCACCAACGCATACAGCATCGTCCAACTTCCGAGCAACGGCGGGGGCTCGTCGCCGCCGCCCGCGCTGGGTGTGTTCATGGCTTGGCGCTCACCAAGTTCGCGAACAGCCGGTAGGCTCCCGGCACGCCCGCCGGCAACTGGCGGAACATGGCGTAGGCGCAGTAGATGAAACATCCCTTGCCGTGTGTCGCGTAGAGCAACCCACCGTCTCGCGCCGGCTCGCCCGGATCATTGGCCGACAGCGGCGTGTCGTCCCGCGGATCGACTGGATTGGCGAAGTACAGCCCACGCTCCTGTACCCAGCCATCGAAATCGTGCACGGAGATTGCATTCGGTATGGTGAGGAGGCGATGTCCCGGTTTGAGAAAGCGGACGTCCGCTTCCTCGACGGTCACCCGGTCGCGCGAAATGCGGAATGGAAACGGCCCCAGGAAATCCATCGGACCATCGGCCGTGGTGTTGTACTGCACGACCACCGTGCCGCCCGCATTGGCATAGTCCAGCAAGCGCTGCTGGAGCGCACCAAGTCGCGGCCGGGTGTTGTAGGCCCGCACACCCGTGACAATCGCGTCGAAGCGTGCAAGGTCGCCACCCTCCAGATCACCATCGGTGAGCAGCGTGACCTGATACCCCAACTGTCGCAGAGCGTCCGGCACCGGATCGCCCGAGCCCATCACATAGCCCACACGGGTTCCGACGATGCGCACATCGGCGCGCACGAGCCTTGCTTCGCAGGGCGGGAACAATGTCTGCACGGGGATGTGCGCGTGATCGATGCGAACAAGTCCCCTGGAGTAGCTCACCCCGGCGACATGGATTGTGGCCGCGAGCGTGCCGGTGGCGGGGCCAGCGCTTGGGGTCACGGAGAAACGCACGCGCGCCTCCTCGCCGACTTTCGCCAGGCGGACGGGTGCCGCGGCAGGCACCGCGTTCCAACCCGCGGGCAGCGCCAGCGACACGGTCCCCTCGACCTTTCCTGCACGCGAGGTGATCGTCAGTTCGACAGGGTGTGCGAGCGCGTTGGGGAACAGGTACACCGCGTGATCCAGTTGCAGTGTTGCAGGCGGGGTCACCTCGAGCATGCGCCAACGCTCACCCAGGACCGGATCCGTTGAACGGTATGCGACCGGCAGCGCGAACGGCACGCTCACCCCGCCCAGGCGCACACGGAATGTGGCTTCAACCGCGGGCCGGTTCTCGGGCATACCAAGGTCTGCGCGGTCGCGTACGGCGAATAGGCCCTTGGAAGCAGTCTCCGTCCGCCAGTAGGGTTGTGTGAGCCCGACTCCGGGGGCGATCTGCACGCGAAGTGTGTCATTGGCTGGGAGATTTTCGATGAGCACCCGTGCCGGGTTCACGGCGGCCCCGGCCACATTCACCGACTCCAGCGTGGTTCCTGTGCTGGTCCGGACCAGCGCCGAAGTAGCCACGCGCAGTTCGCCACCCGGCGTGGCGGAGGGGGTGAGCGCCACCGCCTCGAGCCATAGGCCTGCGCACGAGCGCATCACATTGGCCAACTCTTCGCGCTTGACCGCGAGCAGCGGCTCATCGCCGAGCTTGGCCAGCTCGGCATACGCCTTGCCCAGTAGTGGCAACAACGCCTGCGGCTTCGTCGGGTCGTAGCGTTTCTCCGCTTCGGCCAGCAGCGCTGCCACGGTTTGCCCGCCCGGATAGCGCTTCCACGACAGATCCACGGCATCGAAGATGTCGGCGCGGGCGGGCTCGCCGGCTCGCAGTGCAAGATAGGTCGGGATGGACCCGCGCCGTTCGCCGGAACCGAATCCCTGGCTCTTGTGATTACTCCGGCTCACTGCTGCGATCTCGCTGTAGGACCGGCCCAGGACCGGATTGTACGAACCGATGTCCACGCGCAACCACATGGAATCCACCTTCGAATCAGGCGAGGGTGTCCATGCATTCCAGAAGATGCGCTTCGCCTTCCACGGTTTGACCCAGCGCAACTGCTCGGGAAAACGTTTCGGATCCGCCGCTGCGACGAACGCCTCCTCCGCCAACATCGCGCTGGCGGTATGGTGCCCATGGCCACCGCTCCCGTCGGTCCCGAAACGATCGATGATGATATCGGGCCGCAGCGAGCGAATGGTCCAGACGACATCGGACAACACCGAATCGCGGCCCCAGATCGCCATGGTCTCCTCGGGTCCCTTGGAGAACCCGAAATCGAGCGCGCGCGTGAAGCGTTGTTCGGCTCCGTCCACGCGCCGGGCGGCGAGCAACTCCTGCGTGCGGATCAGTCCCAACTCGGCGCCAAATTCATCGCCGATCAGATTCTGCCCCCCATCGCCGCGGGTCATGGAGAGGTAGACCGTGCGGACCTTGCGCTCCTGCGACAACCATGCGAGCAGCGCGGTGTTCTCATCGTCGGGGTGCGCTGCGACATAGAGCGCGGTGCCGGTGACCTGCAACTTCTGCAGGGCGTGCCGCAGTTGCGCGGCGTCCAGCGCGTCGTGCGGGCGCGGGTCGGCGGCGGAAACCAGGGGCAGGCAGAGCGCGAACACCAGGAATACGAGTGTTGGGCGCTGCAAACACGAGCGGAGCATGAGTCGGGGATCCTCCCGGCAGCGGTCGAGTCGGCATGGGGCAGCCGGTCGGAATACCCGGACCGGGGCGAGCAAACTAGCATGCCTGCGCAGAATCCCACCAAGCGCCGGGCTCAACGCGGATTGAGAACCGACGGACGTGCACTCTGCACTCAAGTCGTCCCCCCCATGCGGCCGATGACCCGGGTGAGTATCGGAGTGTCCGGGTGCCCCGCGCACTCGGTGTCATTACCCGGTGGGTCGCCGAGCGCCCCGCTTTGGAGGTCAACACCATGTCCGAACCAAGTGTTGTGAAACTGCGGCTCTCGCTCATGGGGCGACCCGTACGCAACTACACGTTCGACAAGACAGTCATCTCGATCGGCCGTGATCCAGGTGCGGACATCTTCGTGGACAATCCGGGGGTCTCGCGCGATCACTTCCGCTTGGAGCGTTTGGACAATGGCGAATACCAGGTCGTCGATCTGGGCAGTGCGAATGGAACCTTCCTGAACGACCAGATGGTGAACAGCGCGCACGTGGGCAATAACGACGTCGTGCGTTTTGGCAAATACACGCTCTGGGTGGGTTACGAGCAGGACCGCCGCACGCTGAATGAGACTTCGCGTCGCGCGAACACCGATACCGAACAGCACACCATGATCCTGTCGCGCTCCGAGCTGGGAAACTTGCTCGATGTGGCGAAGGAGAAGGATGCGGTGTCCCCGAGTGCATCACACTTGATCGCGGCTGCGCCCGCAATGCCAGTCGCGGTGGCTCCGGCTGCTCCCTCCGCCATGGCCGGGCTGATCGTCGCGTTCCTGATGGGTGCAGCGCTCGGCGCTGCAGCCATGTTCCTGATCATCCAGCGCTGACCGCGGCGCGCAAGCGCTTGCACGCCGCTCACTGCGGCGGATCGAAGACATGGACCTGATCAAGCGATTCCAAGCTGGCTTCGCCGCTCGCAAGCTTCAGTCCCCGCAGGGACTGTCGGGCGAAGCGGTGGCCGAGGCGCAGGAACAGCTCGTGGCGATGGGCCCTGCTGCCATCGGCTCCGTCCTCAAGTCCCTGCATCATGGCGAGACGGCGGCCATTCCAGCATTGGCCGTACTGACGCGACTCCTCACCAATGAGACGCTGACCGCATACATCGATGCGTTGCGATCGCCAGTGCCCAGCGTGGCGGATGCCGCTGCGCACGCGTTGTCACACTCCGACACCTACGACGCCACTCAGTTGTTGCCGTTGTTCTCAGACCCCGTGGTGTCCAAGGCAGGCCTCGAGAGCATCCTCTCCAGCCAGCTGAAGCAACTGCAGCCGGCCACCCTCATGCGCGTGTTGCCGGGTCTTTCGAAGGATGCCCGCGGCAGCGTGTTCCGGTTGATCGAGAAGCGCGCCGATTCGAGTGTCGTGCAAGAAGCCGTGGCGCTCGCCTCACACGCAGAATGGTGGCTGCGCCTGCATATGGCGCGGCTTCTGGCGCGTTTCCCCGACCCACGTGGCACCGAAGCCATCATGAAATTACTCAAGGACGAGAACCCAGCAGTGCGACTCGAGGCGGTCAAGGGCTTGGCGCAACTCAAGCCGACGAGCGCGATCCCCGCGCTCTGCCAACGCTTACGCGACAGCGACATTAAGGTGCAGGGCGCAGCGATCGAGACTCTGATTTCCCTGGGCGATGTGGCGGCGGTCCCGCACCTGATCGAACACCTGAAGGATGATTCCGAATATGTGCGCCGGGGCGCCGTCGAAGTGCTGAACCAGGTGGTCACGGTGGACGCAATCAAGGATCTGGTGGGTGCCCTTCGCGACGCCGATTGGTGGGTGCGCGTTCGTTCGGCAGACGCGCTCGGGTCTCTCGGCGGATCCCGCGTGGTGGATGCGATCATCTCGCTGATCGACGACCCGGATGATTTCGTTCGGCGCTATGCGGTGGAAATCCTCAACACGGTGCCGGATCGGCGAGCGGTGGACGCCTTGATCCATGCCCTGGAGGATTCTGACTGGTGGGTGCGCGAACGAGCGATCGATGCGTTGGCCAAGACCGGCGACCCCAAGTCGGTGGAACCGCTCATGCGCATGCTCGGCCGCGATCCCAAAGCCATCCCAATCGTGATCAAGGCGCTCGCACAGATCCAAGACGCCCGCGCGGTGGAACCCATCTGCCGCTTGGCTCGTTCCGAGAGCGCCGAAGTGCGCCGCGAAGCAATCCATGCCCTCACCCAGTTCATCCAACTTGATATGCCCGAGGAATCCCGGCACGACCTGATGGAGACCCTTGAAGCTGCGGGAGTGTCCACCGAGCGAACCACCGCCCTGCCGATGGAAGTGCGCAGCCGGTACGGCCCCGATTCCGGCCGGGTCGATACGGCGCACAAGCGGAGCACCCCGCCCGAAGGAGCTGCGGACGTTCGACAGGATGCACCCGCGCCGCGCGCACTCAATTTCCAGAAATTGGAACCGGGTTCCGTGCTGATCGATCGATTCCGTGTGCTGCAGCGAATCGGCGGTGGCGGCTTTGGTACCGTGTACCTGGTGGAAGATGTCATCGTGCGCGAAGAAATGGTTCTCAAGATCCTCTCGCCGCAGCTCTCACTCGATGGAACCATGATCCGCCGCTTCGTTCAGGAGTTGAAACTCTCGCGACGCATCACGCACCCGAGTGTCATCCGCATCTACGACTTGCTGGACTTGAATGGCGCGCATGCGATCTCCATGGAACACTTCGCAGGTCGCGACCTGGGCACAGTGATCAAACAGGAAGGCGCACTGCCGGTGGAGCGCGTTCTGGGCATCGCACGCCAGATTGTGGAGGGCCTCGGGGCAGCGCACGGCCTGGGCATCGTTCACCGTGACATCAAGCCAGCGAACATCCTGGTCGGAGACGACGGCACCGTGAAGATCGTCGACTTCGGCCTGGCGTCGGTCGGCCAGACTTCGCGCTCGCGGCTCACCCAGAGCGGCATCCTCGTCGGCACACCCGAATACATCTCGCCCGAACAGATCACCGGCCACGAAGTGGATGGCCGGACCGACCTGTACTCACTCGGCGTGGTGATTTACGAGCTGCTGTCGGGCCAACAGCCGTTCGCCGGATCGAACGCGGTCAACATCCTCTTCCAACACCTCGAGGCCGAAGTACCCCCAGTCGACACCGTGGCGGCCGGCATTTCGCCCGAAGTCAACGAGTTGGTCATGCGTTGCATGTCTCGCTTCGCGAACGACCGCCCGGCCAGCGCCAGCGCCATGCTGGAAATGCTGAACCGGCTGGCCTAGGCCTACGGAGACCGCATGGCCCGCATCGACGCCTTCCTCGAAATCGGCAAGCAGCAGGGCGGTTCAGACATCCACTTCACGGTGGGTCTGCCGCCGCTGGTGCGCTTGGACGGGGAACTCCTCCCCATCAAATATCGCACGCTCTCCAAGGATGAAACCGAGGGGCTGGTCGGTGAACTACTCGGCGAGTACCAGCAGGGCGTGTTCGCCGAGCGCGGCTCGGTCGACCTTTCGTATGAAGCCCCTGGCATCGGCCGCTTTCGGATCAATGTCTGCCGCCACCGCAAGGGCCTCGCCGCCATCTGCCGTGTCATCCCCACGACCGTTCCGGATCTCGCCTCGCTGGGCCTGCCCCGGGTGGTGTCGAGATTCACGCAACTGCATTCCGGTCTTGTGTTGGTGACGGGGCCGACCGGAACCGGAAAGTCCACGACGCTCGCAGCCATGGTGGACGAGATCAACCGCCACCAGAGCGTGAATATCGTGACGCTCGAGGACCCTGTGGAGTTCGTACACGCCAGCCAGCGCTCGCTGGTCATTCAGCGCGAACTCGGCACGCACGTCTCCACGTTCAAACAAGGATTGCGCGCCGCCCTGCGTCAGGACCCTGACGTGATTCTCGTGGGCGAACTGCGCGACGCGGATACCATCACGCTGGCACTCGAGGCGGCCGAGACCGGGCACCTGGTGCTTGGCACACTGCACACGCGCGGCGCAGCGCAGACCATCGATCGCATTTTGGATGCCCACCCCTCCGACAATCAGTCGCAGGTGCGCCATTCACTCGCGGACAACTTGAAGGCCGTGGTGAGCCAGGAACTCCTTCGCGCAGCGGACGGTCGCGGACGCCGTGCTGCGCTCGAGATCCTCGTGATGACGCCTGCGGTCCAACAGTTGATCCGCGATGGCAAGACATTCCAGATTCCTGGCGCGATCACCATCGGCAAGCGTCTGGGAATGCAACTCATGGATCAATCCATGCTCGCGTTGGTGCGTGCGGGTGAGTGCGATCCGGACGAAGCGTTCCTCAAGGCCGAGGACAAGTGGGGGTTTGCGCCTTTCGTGACGCGCCCCGAACTGCTGCACACCATGGCTGGCGAGAAGGCGGCGGCATGAACCGCATTGACTCATTCCTGGAATTGGCCGTGAACCAGGGTGGCTCCGACTTGCACATGGTGTCGGGCCAACCCCCGCGCATTCGAATCCTGGGCGAGCTGCAGCCCATCCGTTTTCGCGAACTCTCGGAACAGGATGTGAAGGACTTCTTGCGCGAGTTCATGGATCCCGAGGACCGCCACATGCTCGACCTGAACGAATCGGTGGATTTCGCATACGAGTCCCCAACAGCCGGCCGGTTCCGGGTGAATGTTTACAAGCATGTCGGTGGCATCGGCGCTGCGATGCGCGTCATCCCCGCGCAGGTACCCTTACTCGATTCGATCGGACTTCCTGCGGTGGTCGAGCAGATCCTCTCGGTGGGAAAAGGCCTCACGCTGGTGACGGGTCCAACGGGATCGGGCAAATCCACCACGCTCGCCGCCATGGTCGACTTCCTCAACCGTACCAAGCGGGGCCACATCATCACCATCGAGGACCCGATCGAGTTCGTGCACGACTACAAGCAGTGTGTCGTCACTCAACGCGAGGTGGGCACGGACGCGCCGAGTTTTGCCGAGGCCCTGCGCAGCGCCGTCCGTGAGGACCCGGACGTCATCCTCGTGGGTGAGATGCGCGACCTGGAGACCATCAGCCTCGCTCTCACCGCCGCGGAGACGGGCATCCAGGTTTTGGGCACGTTGCATACCAACGGTGCCGTGCGGTGCGTGGACCGCATCATCAACGTTTTCCCGCCCCGCAAGCAGGATCAGGTCCGCACCATGCTGGCCGGCGCCATGCAATTGGTGGTGGCGCAGCAACTCGTGCGCAAGGCCGACCATTCGGGCCGTTTGGTCGCCGCCGAGGTGCTGGTGAATACGCATGCCGTGAGTTCAATGATCCGGCAGGGGAACTCCAGTAAGTTGGCCTCGGCGATCCAGTCGGGCAGCCGCCTCGGGATGCAGGGTTTGGACACGGTGCTCCTGGAATTGGTGCGCATGGAGCAGATCACCGGTGAGGAAGCTCACGTGCACGCGATCGACCGCGGGCAGTTCGAACGATTCCTGCCGTTGAGCGAAGCCGCCTAGGCGGCCTTGCTCTCCTCTTCATCCTCGACGCTCCCCGGCGCGATGCGGCCCTTGGCCACAGCCTCCAGGTCGAGTAGTTGTCCCGCCACGATTTCCACCACCCGCGCGTCCCAGTCCACACCTTTGCCGCGGGTGAGAACATCGAGCACGGCCTCGGGTGCGAACGGCAGCTTATAGACGCGTGGCGACAACAGCGCATCGAACACGTCGGCCACGGAGATGATGCGCGCGGCCATCGGAATGTCGTCGCCCGCAATACCGAGCGGTCCGGTGCCGTCAAGTTTCTCGTGGTGGTAGGCCGCGATCCTCGGAACATCGCGCAACTCGGAGGGGTACTCGATCATGTCGAGGATTCCCTGCGTATGAGCGGCGTGCCGATCGACTTCCTCGCGCTCTTCGAGTGTCAGCTTGCCGGGCTTGAATAACACTTCGTCTCGCACGCCCTGCTTGCCCAGATCGTGCAAGAGCGCGGCGACCGACAGAACATCGAGTTCACGATCGTCCAACCGCATCGCGCGCCCGATCTCGACGGACACGGCCTGGACGCGCTCACTGTGCCGCGCCGCCTCCGGGTCTTTGAGCGAGAGCGAGTGCACAAGGGCATGGATGGTCGACTGGAAGGCACGCCGCTGTTGTTGGTGCAGCGCCAGGTGCTCCAGTGCGAGGCCTGCCTGACTTGCGAACACGGAGAGCAGGTCCATGTCCTCGCGAGTGAAGCGCCCCTTGCCAGGGTGACGTACATCCAACTGAATCACCCCGAATGCACGGTCATTGCCCATCAATGGCGCGCAGATCGCGGTCTCGAGCCTGGACAACAGGATGCTCGCCGTCGCATCGATATGACCCTGCCCATGCACGAACAGGATGGCGCAGCCTTCGGTCATGACTCGTTCGGCGATGGTGTGTGAGACGGCCACCTGTGGGGTCGTGCCGCTCTTCTCGCGCGCCACCCGGGTGCGCAGCTCGCCGGTCTCGGGATCCCGTGTGGCGAGCACATGGTGTGTGGCGTGGGGGAAGGCGCGGAAGGCGCTCTGGGTGACCACCTCGAGCAGGCGGGCTTCGTCGTTGCGCGATGCCGTTGTTTCGCGCACCAATGCCAGCAGGAGTTCCGCCATGCCTGCATCGGAGCGGATGACCTGCCCCTGCACGTCCTGCCACTCGGCAGCCGGCCGTGAGGCCAGCACCGTGGGCTCGAACGCTTGCTTCCCCGCGAAGGACGGCGCCCCTGCGCCGCCGAAAGGGGGGCGGGAAGGTTCCGGATGGACCATGGGGTACGCATCGGCCTGTCGGCCCCCCAGCTTGAGGCTTGCAAGGGCGTGGGCGGGCTGAAGTTCGAGCCTCCACCGGCCGATGACCCTTGAAACGACCTGGACCCGTGGTGGTAGCCGCGGAAGTCCCCCGAAGGAGTCTGGAGGCCATCGCATGGATTCCCGTGAACCGCTGCTGCTGACCGTCCGCGCACTCACGTCGGTGATCGACGCGGCCGACCCGCTCACGCGCGGGCGCTCGCTGCGGATCGCGCGGTACGCCGTGCGGGCCGCGCAGGAACTGGGCGTGACCGGCGACGAACTCACCACCATCGAGTTGGGCGCGCTGCTCCACGACCTGGGACGCAATGCCATCCTGAACGACGTGCTCATGCGCGCCCGCCCGCTGGATGCCGGCGAACGCGCCGTGGTGCAAACACATCCGAGCATCGGCTGGGAGATGCTCAAGGACATCCCGGGGCTCGAGGAAGTGGCGGAGATCGTTCACACCCATCACGAGCGCCCCGACGGCAAAGGGTATCCGCGTGCACTTTCCCAGGACCACATTCCGGTTGGCGCCCGGGTGATCATGGTGGCGGCCGCCTACGACGCGATGACCGAGGACCGGCCCTATCGCCGTGGCCTCACACCGCGACAGGCATGCGAGGAACTACGTCGCAATGCCGACACCCAGTTCTTTCCCGACGTGGTCAACGCATTCGTGCAACTGCACGATTCGGGCCGACTCTGGGAAGGCTTCAGCAAGGAAGAACTGGACCTGTACGTCCGCCGCAGCGACCTCGCCTCAGCCGCCTGAGCCAATCTCCCGCACCGACGCCGCGCAGCCTTCTGGTAGGCTGCGCGGCGTGATCATTTCCCGTTTCCGCTCTGCGCCAGGCGCCTTGGCGGCGTTGGCGCTGCTGCTTGCGCTGGTGCGTCCAGCTCACTCCGGTTCGCGGAGGCCCGCGCTCATGCGCTATCTGGCACTGGGAGATTCGTACACGATCGGAGAAGGTGTCCCCGAGGCCGACCGTTGGCCCGTGCAACTGGTCGTCCGGCTGCGCACAGCGGGCATCCCGCTCGCCGAGCCGCAATTGATTGCGCGCACCGGGTGGACCACCGACGAACTGGATGCTGCCATCACCGCCACCGCGCCCACGGCACACTGCGAATTGGTCACACTGTCGATCGGGGTGAATAACCAGTACCGCGGTCGGGACTTGACGCAATACAGCAGTCAGTTCGCTTCGCTGCTCGAGCGGTCCGTGAAGTTCGCCGATGGCCATGCCGGGCGCGTGATTGTGGTGAGCATCCCCGACTGGGGCGTCACGGCGTTCGCCCAGGGCCGCGATCGTGAGAAAATTGCAACCGAGATCGATACTTTCAACGCCGCTGCCAGCGAGATCGCCAAGCGGCGCGGCGCGCGCTGGGTGAGCGTGACCGAAGCCTCGCGCCGCCATGGTGCCGATGCCCCCTACCTGGCCGAGGACGGCCTGCACCCGAGCGCACTCGCCTACGCGGAGTGGGCGGCGTTGGTGGAGAAGGCGGCACTCGAGGCGTTGGCTCACTGATCGAACGACAGGCGACCCCGCTGGGGAGCCCTCCAGTCGGCCGCAGGCTTGACGATTCCGCCACACCGCTCCGCCACTTGCCTCATCCCAAAGCGCGGTGGCATCCGTAGAGAGGGTGGAAGCAGGAACACACCGCCCTCACGAAAGGATCGCAGTCATGAAGACCTGGACGCTTCTCTTGAGCTTGGGCCTGCTCGCTGCGGTCGCCGTGGCGTCTACACGGACCACCGCGACCGCGCCGTCGGCTCCAATGCGGGTTCGCCCCGCGAACCCCTCGGCCGCGCCGCTCTCAGGAGGGATCATGAAGATCGAGAAAACCGACTCCGAGTGGAAGCAGCAGTTGAGCGACGAAAGCTACCGCGTGCTGCGCCATGAGGGCACTGAGATGGCGTTCACCGGCAAGTACTGGAATGCGCACGGCAAGGGCGTCTATACCTGCGCCGGCTGCGATCTTGAGTTGTTCCGCTCCAGCGACAAGTTCGAATCCGGTACCGGCTGGCCCAGTTACACGCAACCATTCTCCGAGAACCGGGTGCAGATCGCCAACGACAGCAGCCTCGGCGTCTCGCGCAACGAAGTGGAGTGCGCGCGCTGCGGGGGGCATCTGGGCCATGTGTTCGAGGACGGCCCCGCCCCGACGGGCCTGCGGTACTGCATCAACTCAGCATCGCTCAAGTTCGTCCCTGCGAAGTAGGTGCGGCCCCTACTCGTGGGTGACGGCCGGCCCCGGGTCCTCATGGACCCGGGGTTCGTGCTTTGCGACAATACGGTCCGATTCGATGCAGCTTCTTTCGGGCCGTCCAGACTTCTGAGACAATCCCCGGGTTGCCGCATCGACCTGACCCGCGCCATTCCCGAGGCCTCATGCCCCGCACCCTCATACCGCTCCTGACCTGCGCTGCCCTGTTCGCTTCGGGGCTTGCGATCGCGGCGACCCCTGACGGCAATGTGGAGTGGAATGGGCTGTCGCACACGGGCTGGCAGGATCGTCGGCCGCTCTGCCCCGTATCGGGTGAGTCCTTCCAAGTGCGATTCCAAACCTACCGCGACGACATCACTTCAGCGCGCATCGGGGTCACCGTGAGTGGCGTGACGACTTGGTACAGCGCCGCGGTGGTCGGCTCGCGCAGCCTGTACGACGTTTGGGCGACTCAGGTGCCCGCCACTGCTGCCCCCTCGGAGAGCTATGTCATCGAGGTGAGCGACGGCGCCGATACCGACTACCTCAGCGCCAGCGGGGTCAGCGATGGATTGCCCATCGATGGCGGTTTTGCGCTCGATTTCACCACGCTGGCGCACGCCCCGGTCGGAGCGACGCGCGTAAGTGGCGGAGGCGCCGTGTTCAAGGTGTGGGCGCCCACGCGGGTGTCGGCCTTGGTGCGGGGGGATTTCAACGGGTGGGGCACGACCAACGCCTTGTCCAAGGTGGGCGAACATTTCATCGGGCGCGTGAACGGTGTGGCCGACCGGGCGCAGTACAAGTATTACTTCAACAATGCCGTCTGGAACACCGACGCGCGTGCACGCAGTCTCAATGCCTCCGCAAGCAGTAATGCTCACATTGAAGACCCGTTCCGCTTCATCTGGACCTCGGACGCGTTCCG
Source organism: Candidatus Eiseniibacteriota bacterium (assembly GCA_039917105.1). Classification (GTDB taxonomy): domain Bacteria; phylum Eisenbacteria; class RBG-16-71-46; order RBG-16-71-46; family RBG-16-71-46; genus CAIXRL01. Next base: position 20,440 of record JBDSKE010000234.1, read on the forward strand.
CACCCCCGACGCCGAGTCGTTGGTGGTGTACCAACTCCATGTGGGCACATTCTCGGGTCGCAACGATCCGTTGGGATCGCCGACGTTCCCGGGCGGATATCGTGCCGTGGGCGACCGCGTGGGGCATCTGGTCGAGTTGGGCGTGAACGCAGTGCAGATCTGCCCAGTGACCGAGTTTCCCGGTGACCTATCGGCCGGCTACAACCCTCAGACGCAGTGGGCACCCGAATGGAAGTACGGCACCCCCGACGACCTCAAGTACATGGTCGACAAGCTCCACGCCCGAGGGATCGCGGTGATCATGGACATCGTCTGGAACCACTTCACCACGAACGACAACTTCATGTGGAACTACGACGGCTCGCAAACCTATTTCGATTCACCACAGGTCGACACGCCGTGGGGCGCGCAGGCGGATTTCGACAAAGTGGCGGTGCGCGATTATTACGCCAACAGCGCACTCCTGTGGCTGGAGGAGTACCGGCTGGATGGGTTTCGCATGGACGCGACCGGTTACATGGACATGGGGCAACCGATCTCGGGCTGGCAGCTCATGCAGCGCCTGAACGACGAGGTGGATAGGAGCTACGGCGACCGGATCGTGGTGGCCGAGCAACTCCCGAACGACGCTTCGATCACCACCAGCACCGCCGCTGGCGGCGCGGGGTTCGACGCGCAATACCATCAGCAGTTCCGCGACGCGGTGCGCAATGCCATCCAGGACGCTGCCTTTGGCAACCCCAGCATGAGCGCCGTTCGAAACGCCCTGCTCGGCAGCGGCGCCACGATCAGCGGGCGGCGCGCGTGGAACTACTTCCAGTTGCACGACGAGGCTTGGCCCTCGAGCGGCGGACAACGGTTCGTGAAGAACATCGACACCAGCGCGCCCTACGACGACCTGTACGCCATGGGACGCATGAAGTTGGCCATGGGCCTGTTGCTCACCGCGCCCGGGGTACCGGTCTTCCTGCAGGGCGATGAGTGGCTTGAGGACACCGATTTCGGTTCTGACGCCTTGAACCGTATCGACTGGAGCAAGAAGACCACCTATCGCGGCATATTCGACTACCACCAGCGCCTGATCTCGCTGCGGCGCACGCTGGCGCCCCTGCGCGCTTCGGCGCCAGTGCTGGTCTTCAAGGTGGACGATACCAACAATGTGCTGGCGTTCCGCCGCACGGCTCCCAACGGCGATCCGATCATTGTCGTGGCTTACTTCGGCAACACTCCATTGACGGGCGTGCGAATCGGTGTGCCCGAACTGGGCGAATGGCGAGAGTTGGCGAACAGCCAGGATCCGGCTTTCCTGGGTAGTGGTCCGGTGAATGGCACGCGCAACGCCGAGAGCGTCACGGCTGACGGGTTCGTGCAATCGCTGGTGCTCGACCTACCTGCCATGGCGTTGACGGTGCTGGCACCGCAGCGCTTTGTCGGTGCCCCCGTGAAGACGCCCTCCGCGGTGATGCTCGAACTGGCGACCCCATGGCCGAACCCGGCCACCGGCACCATGGTTCTGGGGTTCACTCTACCGCGCGCGGGCAACGTCTCGCTTGCGGTCCTGGACTTGGCGGGGCGCGAAGTCGCGCGACCCGCTATGGGTGCATTCGGCTCGGGACCTCATACGGTGCGTTGGGATGGCCGCTCCTTGGATGGCGCGGCGCTGCCGGCAGGACTCTACTTCGTGCGATTGACGACCGCCGACGGCGTCCGGACCGCCCGGGTGACCCACCTCGAGTGAGTCCACTGCGCGCATTCATGGGTTGACGTGGCGCCCTCAGGCCCGGAGTCGCACACGCCGATACCGTTTGAACGAGGCCCTGCTCCCATGAACCCGACTCCATCCCCCATCACGCGTGCTTCCCGCCCGCTCGGTGCCATTTTGCGCCCAGATGGCGTGGACTTCGCCATCCACTCGCGGCATGCCACGCACCTGACGCTCGTGGTGTGGCCCCGTCTCGACGAAGCGCCTCGGGAGATCGTCCTCTTGGCAGAATCCCACCGCGAGGGCGATCAGTGGCGCGTCCATGTGCCCGGCTTGGGGGCGGGCGCCGAATACGCCTGGCGCGCACACTCCACGGCAACCGGCCCCTCGCATGCGTTCGACGGATCGCATCTGTTGTTGGACCCTTACAGCGTCGCGGTGGCTGGCGGCGAACGCTGGGGGGAGCGCACCGCGGGTGGGCGTCCATATCGCTCGGTGGTGGTGGACGTGGCCGCATTGCCTGCCTTCCAGGCGCCGCGTCCGCGCCGTTCGCTGGCGGACAGTGTGATCTATGAAGTGCACGTGCGCCATTTCACCAAGGACGCTTCGAGCGGCGTGGCCCACCCGGGCACCTATCGCGGCATGACCGAGCGCATTCCCTACCTGCGGGACCTGGGCGTGACGGCGGTGCAACTCATGCCGGTCGCCGAGTTTGACGAGACTGACAATCCGAACATCGACCCGCGCACTGGCAGGACCCTGCTCAATGTGTGGGGCTACCATCCCCTCGCATTCCTGGCGCCCAAGGTGGGCTTTGCGCATGACGCCACGGCACTGGGAGCACTTCTCGAGTTCCGCGCCATGGTCGATGCGTTCCATGCGGCAGGCATCGAAGTGATTCTCGACGTGGTGTTCAATCACACCGGCGAGGGCAGCGCCCGCGAGCGCGCCCGCTCGTGGCGCGGTCTGGATCGGGCGAGCTATTACCTGCTCGATGGGCGCGGGCGGGACTTGGACTTCACCGGCTGCGGCAACACATTCGCATGCGGGCGCGAACCGGGCGCGACGCTGATCGTGGACGCGTTGCGCCATTGGGTCACGGTCGGCGGCGTGGATGGATTCCGCTTCGACCTGGCGAGCGTGCTGGCGCGCGACGCGGATGGCGCGCCGAGTCCGCACCCTGCGCTACTCGAGCGCATCGCGCGCGATGCCGGGCTGCAGGATGTGCACTTGATCGCCGAACCTTGGGATGCGGCGGGCCTCTATCATGTGGGCTCGTTCCCCCACTTCGGTCGTTGGGCCGAACTGAACGGTCGATTCCGCGACGATGTGCGTCGATTCCTCAAAGGTGCGCCCGGACAGCTAGGCGCGCTCGCGACCCGTCTGGCTGGCAGCAGCGACCTGTACGCGCACGACCGCACCCCCGGGCACAGTGTGAACTTCCTGACTTCGCACGACGGCTACACATTGCACGATCTGGTGAGTTTCCAGCAGAAGCACAACCTGGCCAACGGGGAGGACAACCGCGACGGATCGAATCAGAATGATAGTTGGAACAGTGGCCACGAAGGCCCGAGCGATGACCCGTGGATCCTTGCGCGCCGCTCCACCCGCAAGCGTGACTTCGCCGCGTTGTTGCTGTTGGCACAGGGTTCGGTGTTGTGGCTATACGGAGACGAGGTCTCGCGCACTCAGCACGGGAACAACAATCCTTGGTGCCAGGATGCACCGGAATACTGGTTCGATTGGACACGTCTGGACTCGCACGGTGGCCTGCATCGATTCGTGCGCGGCCTGCTGCACCTGCGCCAACGGTTCCCGGAGTTCCGCCGCCGCGAGTTCTTCGATCCCCACACCCACGGGCCCGGCTCGGTGAACTGGCAAAGCGAGGAGGGCGGCCCGCCTGATTGGGGCGAGCTCTCACGACGCTTGGTGATGCATTTACCGGGCGAACACGACGGACCCGACTTCCTGCTGCTCGTGAACGGCGATGGGGCGCTTGCCGACTTCACTCTGCCGGCGTTGCCTGCGGATCGGAGCTGGCACCGCGTCGTAGACACCGCATTGCCGAGTCCTCACGATTTCACCGAGCCGGAGCAGGCACCCCCGGTGCACGACGCCAAGGGCTACCCCATGCATGCTCAGAGCGTCGCCCTGTTGATGGCGCACGGGCCGGCCCCGATCAGCCCTGGTGTTCCGGCCTCAGTAGGTCGAGCACGCCCTTGACTGGATTGAAGACCGTGATTGGGACTTCGATGAACACTGTGTTCCAGAGCGCCATGGCACCGTTCCACAGGCCTGGCCGTTCGAGCGCCACCAAGTCTTTCCCCCCGTGCGACCGCCGGGTGATGATCACGGCGGAAGAATCGACGAACCGCTCCAGGTGATGCACATGGCGGTTGCGATCGCGCAGGGCGCAAGCCAGGAACACAGGATTGAAGTGGGTGGCTTGGGCGGCAATGGCCTGCTGGGGCGCCGAGGCGGGATCCACCTGCGCGCCCTCGACGATCTGGCGGGTGACGGCGCCATTGGCACCGCGCACCCAGAATGGCCCGCCCCCCGGCTCACCCGTGTTGGGCACCATACCCGCCACTCGCAAGGGCCGGTCGAGTGCCGCGAGCAAGGTCTCGCCGTCTCCCGCCAATCCGACCTCGCCGAAATGTTCTGCCAGGAACGCCGCCGCCCCTTCAATCGCGTTGGGCTGTCCGGCCTCGATCGCCGCCGCGAAAGCATGCGCCTCGCCCTGCAACTGCGCTACGAGTCCCAGCAGCGCCGCGCTCCAACGGAAGGTCTCGTCCTTCAGACGTGACACTGCGACATTGTCGATGTTCTTGAGGAACACCAAGTCGCCCTGAGTCTCCTGGAGATTGCGGAGAAGCGCCCCGTGGCCCGCGGGGCGGAAGAGCAAGCGACCGGCATCATCACGGAACGGGCCGCCCGCCGAATCGGCCGCCAGCGTATCAGTGGCCGGATGCTGTTCGGAGAACTCCACGTCAAAATCGGCTTCGAGTTCCGCCTCGAGCGACGGGGCTTCCATGGCGAGCAGTGTCGCGAATCCGGCACGATGTTCAGGCGACACGGTGAAGTGCATCTGCACCCTGCCTTGGCCATCGCGCACCGAACGGGAGGCCTCTCGCAGATGTTCGATGAATGCCGTGCGGACGCTGCCCTCCTCTCTGTGGAATGCGACCAGGCCCTTGGGACTGTGTGCATAGCCGAGGCCAGGCGTTTCCAGGAACGTGGCGAGCAGCGTGCGCCAGGGACCGTGTTGCCGGAGCGAGGACAGCCGATGGCCCAAGTGTGCCAGGGATTTCTCCAGAGCGTTCACGAATGCGAAACGTGGCAGGCCCTCGACGAACGCCGCGAGACATTGGGCATCGCGGTCCCCTGCGCTTGCGCGGGCGCGCACGTCGGCTGGCATCAATCCATCCCCCGTGGACAGCTCGGCCAACAACTCCTTGAACATGCGGCTCGCTGCGCCTGAAGCCGGAACGAAAACGCTGGACTCGTGCGTGGACGACGTCATGGATTGGGTGACTGCCAGGCGCACCAAGCGCTCCTGCGAAAGCTGATCGATCCCATCCCCGAGCGTGCACGGGCGCACCAGGTCCGCGTACGCCGGGGGCGCCGCCATGATCGCGAGATGGCGCCGGGCCTCGGCCTCGGCGACGCCGCGGGCCTCGAGCTGATGCAGGTCGGCAGGGGTGAATCGGACGTCTTCCATGGTGCTCCTCGAACCTTTCAGTACGATTCTGTGCACTTTCTCCAAGGTCATCGGCTCGGGACGCGTTGGACTGCGGAGGCGCCTCCCCCCCTTAAGCCATGGGCCGGGTCAGCCGAGACTCTGGATACCCCCCGGGGCCAGACATTCCACCCATACTGATGGCGAGCTTGTATGCCTGTCTACCATGGCCACGCAGTCCGCGAAAGTGCGGCTGCAATGGGAGCCCATGCGCATCCTCATCGTAGAAGACGAGCCTGTGAACCGCATGGTGCTCGCCCGCAAGCTCCAAGGCTGGGGGCACGAAGTGGCGCAGGCCAAAGATGGGGCCGAGGCGTGGGCGCTTTTGGAGCGCGAGCCGTTCCGTATGGTGATCAGCGATTGGGTGATGCCCGAGATGGACGGGGTCGAGTTGACGCGCCGGATTCGCGCCTCGGACACGGGTGGCTATGTCTATGTCCTGCTACTGACCGCCAATACCGGCGTCGATGCGCTGGTCGAGGGCATGGACGCGGGCGCCGACGACTTCATGGTGAAACCTTTCGTGGCAGCCGAGTTGCGTTCGCGCATCCGAGCCGGCGAGCGAGTGCTGCAACTCGAAAGCGATCTGGCCGAGCGTAATCGCAAGCTGGGTGAAGCCAACTCCAGCGCGCGCCGCGATCTTGAAGCCGCCGCCAAGATGCAGAAGGCGCTCCTACCCCAGCACGGCATGCTGTTGCCGCTGGTGCGACCAGCGTGGCGCTTCCTGCCGGCCAGTTTCGTGGCGGGCGATGTGTTCCACCTGCACACTCTGGACGAACATCGTGCCTGCTTCTACCTGCTGGATGTGGCGGGGCACGGCGTGCCGAGCGCGATGTTGAGTTTCTCGTTGAGCAAGCTGCTTGCCCCCACGCTGACCCCCGATGGCCTGCTCAAGCGCCCCACGCAACATGCACCGTTCGTGGAAATCGCCACACCGGCGGAAGTGATGCGCGAGTTGAACGAGCGCTATCAGGATGACAGCGACGCCTTGAAGTACTTCACCATGGTGTACGGCATAATCGACGGCGCGAAGAACGAACTGACCATCGCCCAAGCCGGC
>JBDSKE010000235.1:0-6958 GCA_039917105.1 Candidatus Eiseniibacteriota bacterium
GCAATGCAGTTCAAGGGAGCGCAGCGGCGACCGACGCCGGAAATCGCGAGAATGCTCAACGTGGACGCGGTTGTGGAAGGTTCGGTGACACGAGTCGGCGACAAGGTGCGAATCACGGCGCAGCTGATCGATGCCCGGGCGGATCGGCATCTGTGGGCCCGGAGCTTCGAGCGCAGCTCGAGCGACGTGTTGGCGCTCCAGGCCGAACTCGCCTCGGCCATCGCGCAAGAGATCGACGTACAGTTGACCCCCACCGAGCAATCGCGGCTGGCCGCCGCGCCCCGTGTCGATCCGGAGTCGCATGATGCCTACTTGAGGGGCCGGTATTTCTTCAACCGCCCGGACGACGACAACTTGAAGAAGGCGATCGCGCAATTTGAACAGGCGGTCCGATTGAGCCCGGACTTCGCGCCGGCATACTCGGGACTGTCGGACGCCTACCTCTGGGCCGGTTACAACGAGGGCTTTCTTACCGCCACCGAAGGGCGGGCAAAAGCCAAGGCGGCCGCTAAGAAGGCGGTTCAGCTGGACGACAACTCCGCTGAAGCCCACACGTCCCTCGCCACATTCAAGCTGTTCTATGAATACGACTGGGACGGATGCGAGCGCGAGTTCCGGCGGGCAATCACCCTCAACCCCAGCTACGCGTTCGCCCACGATCAGTTCGGTATGGCCCTGGCCTTCCAGGGGCGAATCGACGAAGCCATCGCCGAGGGCAAGCGCGCTTCCGAACTGGATCCCCTATCGCCGCAGATCCCACTTGATGCCGCGATGGCGTTCATGTTTCGGGGCGAGTATGCGACGGCGAAGAACCTGGCCAAGAAGGCCGCTGAACTCGATCCGACTTACTTCTTTCCTCCCATGTTGGAAGGCTGGGCGGATTGCGAAGTCGGGAAGTTCGGTGACGCCATTCCGCCATTGTCGAAAGCCAAGGCGGTGGATTCGCCTGCGTTCGTGACCGCATGGCTTTCGTACGCCTACGGCGCTTCCGGCGATCGCAGCCGCGCAATGACGGAGCTCGAGGATTTCAGGAGGAAGTCACTCCATGGCCAGGTGCCGCCATTCAGCCTTGCGCTCGTGTATCTGGGGCTGGGCGATCATCCTCGTGCGATGGGATACCTGGAACAAGCCTATGCCACCGACTCACAGTGGCTGGGATGGCTGAAGCTCGATCACGTCTTCGATCCGCTCCGTTCCGAGCCACGTTTCGTGGCGTTGGTGAAGAAGCTGGGATTCGAGAAGTGAACTGATCCGCTATGCCTTCCTCACTACCCCCTGACGATCCAGCGCCGCGAGCAGAGGTGCATCCAGGTGGTAGATGTCGTCGGCATAGCGCACCTCACCCGCGGCACCCACGCTCACCGTCCAGTAGACGATCATGATGGGCAGGGGGTGCTCGAGCGCGACGTCGCGCGTGGTGTCGCCCACTATTGCCTCGTCGATGCGCCCCGTATCCCAGCCCTGGCCCTGGAGCAGGATCTTCGCAAGTTCTAACGGGTTCTCGAGCCGGATGCAGCCATGGCTGAACGTTCGCTTCCCGGTGTCGAACAGGTTGCGATGCGGCGTGTCGTGCAGGTAGATTGAGTACTTGTTCGGGAACAGGAATTTCACCTCGCCGAGCGCATTGTCGTCGCCCGCCGGCTGCCGAATCGTGTACGGAAATGACGCGGGACTAGCTTCATTCCAGTTGATAGATCCAGGTTCGACGACCTGGTTGCGTGCGTCGTAGATCACGAGACCCTGCTTCGTCAGCACGTCATTGCCGGAGCGCATGTCCACGAGGATCTCCTTCTCGAGGATCGTGGGCGGCACTGTCCACGTCGGGTTGAACACGACGGTGCGGATATTCGCGCGGAACGTCGGCGTCTGCATGGCTTCCTGTCCGATTTGCGTGCGCGACTCCCATACCTTCTGGTTGCCGCGTATCAGGTACGCCTTGAACGCCGGCAGGTTAACGAGCATGAAATCGTCCGGCAGCCCGCCGAGCACCCAGCGCGCACGCTCGAGATTCACCCGCACCTGCGCAATGCGATCCTGCGTGCTCACGTTCATGGCGTCGATCGTCGCGCGGTTGATCGTCGCGTCATCGCCGAGCCGGTGCCGCGCCTTGAACTTCTGGACGGCGCTCGCGAGCGAGGCGTCATAGCGCGTCGAGTCGGGCGGCGCATCACCCTCCGCGTCGCCGCCGATCAGGAGACGCCGTCGCACCTGCGCGACGCGCGCCTCGACGGCGCCGGGGCGGATGTCCCTGCCGCCGCTCACGGTCTGCCAGCCGCCGGCCTGCTCGATCCTGCGCAGGCCCTCGAGCGTGTTCAGGAGCCCCTTGTAGATGAAGTGACCCGGCCGCTGCGAGTCGATCGCCTGGCGGACCGAGCCAGAACTTGCGATTACCGCGAGCGTGCTGTCGAGAGGGCCGGCGTCGTCGCGCGGGTCCGCCGTCCACTCCGGATTCACTTCGGACGGCAACACACGGCCGAAGCGGATGTCGTCTGCGACATTCGCCACCGCGTCGCACAACAGCATGTCGAGCGCCGCGTCGTCCTTCGCGGCGTGCGAACTCTTGCGCTTCGCGATCAGTGCCTCGATCGCGGCGAGATGATAGCTCGACGGGTCCAGCCCATCGGCCTCCGTGCCGCGAATCGCCCCGACGACGTCATCCGCATGCTCGAGCCATGCCGGCTTCGACGCGCGCGTTTTGTAGAATCGCTCAACCGCCGCTCGCTCGAAGAGCTGCTCGCCACCGACCTGAGGCGAGGCACCGAGCGTCGCGATCTCTCGCGCGACCTCAGGGGACGCGGGACCAGTGCTGCAGCCGCCAATGGCAAACGCGAGGAATAGCAAGGCGGGTAATCTCGTGGACTTCATCAGGGCTCCTGATTGGGAAGAGTACCCACACATCGAGGACGGGTGGCCCCCACCCTAGCAAAGACTGTTCCCGCTCGCAGCTGTCGGTAATCAGCCTCTCGGCGAGCGCTGCCGACTCGCGCTGGGTCAACATGATAGCGTCTTGGTCTGGCAGGACACCGGTTTGGGCCTCGCCGGAACATCGAATAAACTGCCCCGGACGTTTCGGGATGTGCCACATCTCCACCCGGCCGGGAGTGTGATTGAGCATGGCGGATCGACAGCAAGATGCGCGCGAGCACGGAGAAGGCGAGCTGTTTCGCCTGCTGGTCGAGAACGTTCAGGATTACGCCATCTTCGTGATCGACACGGAAGGCCGGGTCGAAAACTGGAACCCGGGAGCGGAACGGCTGCTCGGATATCCAGAAGCGGAAATGATCGGGCATTCGATCACTCCCTTGTTCACCCCTGAGGACATCGCCAAGGGTTTTCCCCTGCGCGAAATGCAGCAGGCGTTGGAGCAGGGACGGGGGAACGACGACCGATGGCACGTCCGCAAGGACGGCTCCCGCTTCTGGTGCGGCGGGACGATGACGCCTTTGTGGGATGACAACCGCCAGCTCAGAGGTTTCGCCAAGATCATGCGGGACCGCACGGAGTGGAAGCGGAACAAGGACGCCGTCGAGGAGCAAGTCCGGCTCGCCGCCTTCGTCAAGGATGTCGGCCTCGCGCTCACCCAGAGCGACCATCTGACGGACATGCTGCAGCACTGCGCCGCGGCGATGGTCCGGCATCTGAACGGGGCGTTCGCGCGAATCTGGACCCTTGATCCGCAGGGCACCATGCTGGAGCTCCGGGCCAGCGCCGGTCAGTACACGCATCTGGATGGCCCGCATAGCCGCGTGCCGGTGGGCCAGTACAAGATCGGCCTGATCGCCCAGGAGCGCCAACCGCATTTGACCAACACGGTCACGAGCGACCCTCGTGTAAGCGATCGGGAGTGGGCGCAGCGTGAAGGCATGACCGCTTTCGCGGGCTATCCGCTTCTTGTGGAAGACCGGGTGGTAGGGGTCATGGCAATGTTCTCCCGCCACGAACTGTCAGATTCGACTCTCGAGGCTATGTCGTCGGTTGCCAACGGAGTCGCCTTGGGCATCGAGCGTAAATCCGCCGATGCGGAACGGCGACGGCACCAGGAATGGCTGCGGGTGACGCTGGCCAGCATCGGTGACGCCGTCATCGCCACCGACACCGAGGGCCGTATCACATTCCTGAACCCCGTCGCCCAGGACCTGACGGGTTGGAGCCATGCGGACGCCTATGGGCAACCTCTCGCTACCGTGTTCCAGATCCTCCACGAAGAAACGCGCCTTGCCGTAGAGAGCCCTGTCGGCACGGTTCTGCGAGAAGGCCGGGTCGTGGGCCTTGGCACTCACACCGTGCTGATAGGGCGGGACGGCACGGAGCGGCCGATCGACGACTCCGCCGCCCCCATTCTCGACACGACCGGATCCCTGGCGGGTGTGGTCCTCGTGTTCCGCGATGTGACCGAACAACGTCGGGCCGAGCATCAGATGCGAGCAAGCGAGGCCCGTAAGGCCGCGATCCTGGAAACGGCACTCGACTGCATCATCACGATGGATGCGGCGGGGAAGGTGGTCGAGTTCAACCCCGCCGCCGAGAAGACGTTCGGATACAGTCGCTCAGAGGCCGTCGGCCAGGAGCTCGCCGAGCTGATCATTCCGGCATCGCTGCGCGACCGGCACCGCGAGGGCATGGCGCATTACCTGGAGACGGGAGAGGGGCCCGTCCTCGGGAAGCGAATTGAACTCCGCGCCCTGCATGCCAACGGGACGGAGTTCCCCGTCGAGCTGGCGATCACCCGCATCCCGATCCCGGGCCCTCCGCTGTTCACGGCGTATTTGCGGGACATCAGCGAACGCAAGCACCTCGAAGAGTCATTGCGAACAAGCGAGGGAAGATTTCGCGGGTTGATGGAGCAGGCACCCTTCAGCGTGCAGGTGTTCGCGCCGGATGGGCGCACCGTGCGGGTCAATCGCGCATGGGAAGAACTCTGGGGCGTCACGCTCGACCAAATGGCCGGGTACAACGTCCTGGCGGATGAGCAACTCGAGGCGAGGGGTGTGCTTTCGTATATCCGACAAGCCTTCGCGGGCGAACCCGCATTCATCCCTGCGATTCCGTACGATCCCAACGAAACGCTCCCCGACCTGACCCGACACGAGGATCCGATGCGGTGGGTCGCCGCCGTCGCCTACCCCCTCAAGGACGACGCCGGCCAGGTCCGGGAGGTCGTCCTTGTCCACGACGACATCACCGCGCGCATGCGCGCCGAGGCGGCACTGCGCGAGAGCGAGGAAAAGTTTCGCCTGATGGCGGACACGATCCCGCAGCTGGCATGGATGGCCAAGCCGGACGGCCATATCTTCTGGTACAACCGCCGTTGGTACGAATACACCGGCACCACTGCCGAGCAGATGGATGGCTGGGGCTGGCAGTCCGTACACGATCCGGACGTATTGCCCAAGGTGCTCGAGCGGTGGAAGGGGTCGATCGCCAGCGGCCAGCCGTTCGACATGGTGTTCCCCCTCAGGGGCGCGGACCGGCATTTCCGTCCGTTCCTGACGCGCGTCAATCCGCTACGGGACAAGAGCGGCCGGATTCTCTACTGGTTCGGGACGAACACCGACATCAGCGAAATCAAGAACATGGAGGAGGCGCTGCGGGACGCCGACCGCCGCAAGGATGAGTTCCTTGCAACATTGGCCCACGAGCTGCGCAACCCACTTGCCCCGATCCGCAATTCGCTCCAGATCCTCAAGATGCCGCGGGTCGACCTGGCGACTGTCCAACAGACGCGGGACATGATGGAGCGGCAGGTCCATCATCTCGTGCGACTGGTCGACGACCTACTGGATGTGTCGCGTGTCATGCGGGGAAAGATCGAATTGCGCAGGGAGCCGGTGGAGCTGGCCACCATCGTCGCCCGCGCCGTGGAAACGGCCCAGCCGCTCATCGAGGTCCAGGAACACCGACTCGAACTCTCGCTTCCGGCCGAATCGCTGCTGCTGGACGCCGACCCGGTGCGACTGGCCCAGGTCGTCTGCAACCTGTTGACGAACGCGGCGAAGTATACCGAGGCGAACGGATGTATCTGGCTGACGGCCCAGCGAGACGGTGACCAAGCGGTGTTGCGGGTGCGGGACAACGGCATCGGTCTCACGCCCGAGATGCTCCCGCATGTCTTCGAGTTGTTCGTCCAAGTGGATCACGCTTCCACCAAAGCGCAGGGTGGGCTCGGGATCGGACTGACGCTCGTGAAGAATCTCGTCGAGATGCAGGGGGGGACCGTCAGCGCCCATAGCGCCGGGCTCGGCAAAGGCTGTGAGTTCGTGGTGCGATTGCCGCTCCTGGTGCAGAAGCACCAGCAGCCGCACGAACCCGACATCGCGGAGGAGCAAGCGGAGCCTGCGCGATCTTCCGGCCACCGGCTGCTGGTCGTCGACGACAACCAGGACGCCGCCATCAGCTTCGCCATGCTGCTCCGACTGCAAGGGCACGAGGTACGCGTCGCACACAACGGCCCAATGGCGTTGCAGATGGCGCAGGATCATGCGCCCGATGTCGTGTTCCTGGACATCGGCATGCCCGGTATGGACGGGTATGAGGTCGCACGCCAGATGAGACGCCAGCCCGGCAACGAGCATGTGGTGCTGGCGGCACTCACGGGCTGGGGCCAGCAAGAAGATCGGCGGCGAACGGAAGAAGCGGGCTTCAACCACCACTTCGTCAAGCCACCGGACCTGAAGGCGGTCGAGAGCTTGCTGTCGCAACTGCCGACGCGAACACCGGGTGCCCGAAAAGGGAGCTAGCCGACGACTCACAGCACGCCGCTGGGGCACCGATCGCAACTTCTGTCAGTATCGGGCGCAGTCGTGCCTGCAGGTTCGCTGCAGGCCAATCGGCCGAGGCAAGATGAGCGTTCGTTCGAGGAAGAAGCCGCCGCAGAAGCCCGGGGCAACGGGGGGCGCGCCGGCGCGCGCCCTGATAGCGCTGCCTGAGGCACCGCGGCACCTGCTGCTCGTGGCCTGGT
>JBDSKE010000236.1:0-5149 GCA_039917105.1 Candidatus Eiseniibacteriota bacterium
GCCCAGAACGCCACGTCCTGCTACTCGCTCACCGTGGTGAATGACAGCACCGGACGTTGTCAGAGCAAGCAAGCGGCCATCCGCGCCGATAACACCTGCTTCTGCGTCACGGCGAACACCAGCGGCGTGGTGAACGTGCCTGCACGACTGGCCGCCGGTGTGATCGGAGTGCCCGTGGACATTGGGATCGGCCACCCGTGCGATCCGATCGATCGCCTGGCCTACCAGTTCAGCGTGCGGTTCGACGGCGGCGATCAACTCGATCCACACAAGTTGTCGCTGAACGGATTGCCGCCGGGTGAGCCCGTGTTCGGCACGCTCGACGTGGGGCCGCAGTCCCGGTCGAACGTGAGTGTGGCCGTGAGCTACCCCGAGGGCCACGACCTGGGCGCGCCCTACTCGGTCGTCTTCTACGCCGACACCGATGGCGACGGCCTGATGGAGGAGATGTGCAGCGTGCCGGTCGCATCGAGCTCGGACAGCGTCGCGGTGACGGACGCACCACGCCCGGGCGAGCAACTCGAAGTGGCTCGGTTGCAGGCGGCACCCAATCCGTTCTTTGGCGGCTCGACCATCGCGTTCACAACACCGCGGGCAGGCATGGTGGAGCTGGGCGTGTACGACGTCAACGGTCGTCAGGTGCGATTGCTGCAGCGCGGCTTGGTGACCGCCGGAACCCATACCCTCGAATGGGACGGCCGTGACCTGCAAGGACATCGCGCGCCCGCGGGCGTGTACTTTGTGCGGCTCGATACCGCGCAGATACAACTGAGGGCCAAGCTGACCAAGCTGCGGTAGTCGGCGAAGGCACATATGACAAAGCAACGCCCGCCCTGTTTCGTCAGGGCGGGCGTTGTGTTGATTGTTCGCGGGGGCGGCCGCTTCGAGCAGAATCGCGGTCAAGGAGACTGTGAGCCCGCAATATGGATTGCCGCGCCTGTTGTCGGTGGCCCTCCCGACGCGGACGCGAATCCCATGCGGTGTACCAAGTCCTCGTACCGCGCATCTGTGGCGACCTGCCGCCACAGAAACCGGCGAGCCTGAACGAGGAAGGCCATGAGCGGCGAGCGGACAACGTATGCGCGCTCAAGGCTCGCGAACATCGCGTCGTGATCGCCATGCACGTAGTGGATCCACGCGATCACGAAGGGGTCCACGTAGTCCGTCCGCGATTGTTCGTCCAGCCGGCGGAGCGTGTTCTGAATGCGTGCCGGATCACCCGCGGCCAGCGCGATTGCACCGAGCCAGGTCTGGCTGAGCGCGGTCCCCTGGGCGCTCCCCATCATTTCGTCCGCCCGCCGCACGCACGCCATCGCCTTGTCATGCTCACCCATTTGGGAATAGGTCATACCAAGCTTGATGTTCCCCCAGATCCAAGTCGGATTGAGGTCGATGGCCTTGCGGAACTCCGCAGCAGCCTCGTCGAGCCTGCCAACGGCCAGAAGCTCGTAGCCGACCTCATGCGTGGAGTTCACTGACAGAGGATCCAGGGCCTGGGCCTTGCGGGCGGCTTCCAGCCCCTCTTCGAAACGCCCCATAAGCGAGAGAAACACTGCATGCTCGCGATGGGCCAGGTCGCTGCCGGGGTTCAGCTCGATCGCCAAACGATGCTCGTGCTCGGCTCCGGCCCAGTCCCAATCGAAGAACAGCTTGATCTGTCCGGCCAGCACGCGGGCTTCGCAGAGTCTGTCGTCCAGCGCCAGGGCCTTTGCGAGCGCGCCCTTCGCCTGCGACACAGTGATGTCGCGATCGCGCGAGCCGAGCCACGACTGCATGACGTAGCTCTCCCCCAGTCCGGAATAGGCGAGCGCGAACCGCGGCGAGCGCTCGATCGCGCTGCGGAACAGCTCCTGTGCGCGCATCGGCCCGTCGTTCGCCGCGCCGAACAGGTAGCGTCCGCGCAGGTAAAGGTCATAGGACTCGGGATCGCAGGTTCGTTCCCTCGCCCGGCCGGCTAGGACGGCGTGAGTCGTGCCGCTGGTCGGCATGTCCAGCGGCCGGCCGAGCAGCATCTCGCGCAGTGCCTTGGCCACCGACTGAGCGATGTCGTCTTGAATGGCGAAGATGTCGTCGAACGTGCGGTCGTACGTATCGGACCACAGGTGCGCGCCGTTCGAGGCCTTCAGCAGCTGGACCGAGATCCGGACGCGGTCTCCGGCCTTGCGGACACTCCCGTCCAAGAGCGTGGCGACATTCAAGGCTCGGCCGACTTGGGCGAGGGGAACATCCTTGCCCTTGAAGTGGAACGAAGAGGCGCGTGCCGAAACACGCAGCCCATCGATCCTGGCGAGCACGCTGATGAGTTCCTCTGCGAGCCCGTCGGAGAAATACTCGTCCTCGGCACTGGCGCTGAGGTTCACGAACGGCAGCACGGCGATGGAGGCGACGTCCTGGGTTGCCGGCTTTGGCGCCGCCTGCTCGCCATGTGCAAGGGCGGGACTGACGCGCCTCAACTCGTTGCAGACGTCCAGCGCTGTCTGGAAGCGCTCACGCGGGCTCTTCTCGAGACACCGGCTCACGATGCGCTCGAGGTCCACCGGTAAGTCGGGGCGAACGGTGGCGAGCGGCTCCGGAGTATCGCGGAGAATGGCGGAACTCACGTCCGCCAGGGTCGCTCCGCCGAATGGCCGCAGTCCGGCCGCCAGTTCGTAGAGGATGATCCCCAGTGCGAACAGGTCGCTGCGCGCGTCCACGGCCTCGCCGCGGATCTGCTCCGGTGCCATGTAGGGCACCGTGCCCACGACGAGCCCCGCGCTCGATAGCGGCGCGGCGAGGGTCGCGGCCTGCGTCGCGTCCAGGTCCGAGCCCACCGCCGTGAGCTTGGCGAGCCCGAAATCCAGCACCTTGACGCGTCCATCGTGCGTCAGCATCACGTTCGCGGGCTTCAAGTCCCGGTGCACCACGCCCTTCTCGTGCGCCGCTGTCAGTGCGTCAGAGAGCGCGATGCCCAGAACGAGCAGGCGTGCGAGCGGTAGGCCGCCCGGGGCCACGTGCTGGTCTAGGCTCTTGCCCTCGATCAGCTCCATGGTGAGGAAGCGGACGCGGTCCTCGTCCTCGACCGAGTAGAGCACCACGATATTGGGGTGGTTGAGCGCCGCCACCATGCGCGCCTCGCGCTCGAAGCGTGCGAGGCGGCCGGAGTCCGCGGCCACGTCGGGGGGCAACACCTTGAGTGCCACCTCCCGCCCCAAGCGCATGTCGCGTGCACGGTACACCTCGCCCATCCCGCCGGCGCCCAGCGGCGCGACGATTTCGTAGAGACCGAGCCGAGTGCCGGGAGTGAGTGGCATCGGCGCACTCTATCTCATCTCACCGGATGCCGGCCGGGGGGCTGGTCATCGAGCGGCTCACATCGGGCATCGTGATGGTCATGGCGGGGCCGTCATTCCCTCGCCTCCCTATCGGTATAGATTCTTGAGCCGCCCCCAAGTCGTTCCCGCTGCCGGCGTCGGGCCTGCATCCGGACGGAACGCGATGTCCACTACCTTGTCGCCGGGCGCCGGTGCCAGCACGTTGGGGTTCAGGCACGCGAAGGTGATGGGGTCGAACTCGAATACTTGCGCCATGACGCCGTCCACCACATAGATGTGCCCGTTGTGCGGGCTCACTTCGATGCCGTGGGTGTTGCCCCAGCCCGGGTAGCCGAACATGCCGAGCAGGTTGTGCGCCGGTGTGGGGTCAAAGCGGAACACCTTGTTGCCGCCCATCGCGGTCACCAGGATCTCGCCATTCGAGAATTCCACGTCGTTCGGTCGGTTACCGAACGGCAGCGCCCAAGCCGTGATGACCGCACCGGTGACCGGATGCAGTTCATAGACCATGTTCCCCGTGTAGGTGCACACGTAGAGATGGCCATTCGGACCATAGCGCATATCCGAGGGCGCACCCGGAATCGGCGCGAACAGCCCGAGCAACGCTCCGGTCGTGGCGTTGTACTCGAGCAATTGGTCCGTCGCCGACTCCGCGACGATCACCGTGCCGCTCGGCGAATACACCGCCGACCAGGCCCACTGGGGACCACCGTAGGTCTTGATGTAAGCGCCGGTCGCGGCGTCGAATTCCAACACACCGCCTGAGAATCCGCCCACCAGCACGCGGCCATTCAGCACCCCGAAGTCGATCGCGAGCGGGCTGTTGGTGATGGTACCGAACAGCCCGATGAACGAGCCCGACACGCCGCCATAGGTGCGGACGGTGTTGGAGACATCGCCCGTCACGAACATGTCGCCAATTCCGCCGAATACGGCGTGCGCCGGTCGCGGGGCGAAAGTGAACAATGCAATGGCGAGGGAAACACGACCAACGAGGTAGCGGATGTTCATGGGACCTCCGGGAGCTTGAAGGAACGGAACCGCAACTGCCGGGCGATATTCTCACGCCCCCGGGCCGGACTCACTGCAATTCCGGCGATCACCCCACCCGGTCCGCCCCGCAATACAGATTCATTCGGCCATCCCTCAGAAACCCGATCAGCGTCATCCCCGCGGATTCCGCCAGCGTCACCGCCAGCGAACTTGGCGCGCCCACGGCGGCCATGACGGGAATCCCAGCCCGCGCGGCCTTCAGCACCAGCTCGGCACCGGCCCGCCCGCTCACCCACAGCACGCCCCCCCGCGCGGGCCGCAGGCCGGCCGCCGCCAGCCAGCCGCACACCTTGTCCACCGCGTTATGCCGGCCCACATCCTCACGCAGCACCTGCGGCGTCAGCGACTCATCGCACCACACGGCGGCGTGCAAGCCGCCGGTCTGGGTGAATGTCACCTGCGCCTGGCGCACCCGCGCGGGCAACGCGAGCAGGGCATCTGCAGGTAACACCACGTCCGAGACGACACGCTGGAGCCCGGACCGCAGCGCATCCAGATGCACACGTCCGCATAGGCCGCACGCCGCGGTCGCGGCGAAGTTGCGCTCCAGCTTCGTCCAGTCGAGCACCACGCCGGGCGCCAGCGCCACATCCGCGGTATCCGCCTCATCGTCGCACGAGGCAGCAGACAGCGCGACCGACACGACATCCGATGCCCGCATCACCACGCCCTCGCTCGCCAGAAACCCCATCGCGAGTTCCTCGTCGAACCCCGGCGTGCGCAGCGTCACGGCCAGTTCCCGTCCGTCCACGCGGATCGATAGGGCGCGCTCCACGGCCAGGGCG
>JBDSKE010000237.1:0-6992 GCA_039917105.1 Candidatus Eiseniibacteriota bacterium
CGTGCTGGTAGTGAGCGTTCTCGTGGCATCGTTGGGCCTGGGCGTGACAGCGAGTCGCGCCGCCCGGCTCGAGGTGGTGGCGACATTCGCCCCCGATTCCAGCGGCCGCGGAAAACTCATCGAGCCCTCCGGCGTCGCCACCGATGCATTCGGACGCGTGTATGTGACCGATGCCTCGATGCACACGCTGCAGCGCTGGGATGCCTCGGGGCACTGGCTCGATGAGACCGGAACGCTCGGCGATGAGGACACCCGCTTTCGCCGCCCCAGCGGCGTGACCCGCCTGGGCTCGCTCGGAGTCGCGGTGCTCGATCTGGAGAACCGCCGGATCACCGCGTATGACCTGCAACTGCGCTTGCTCGGAGTGCTCATCCGCCTGGATGAGGAGTCGCTGGAGCAGCGCGTCGGGCGGATACGGCCGGTCGCGCTGGCGGCGGATCGAGGCGGGGCACTGGCGCTGGCCGATGGCGATGCCGATCGAGTGCTGCTGTTCGATTTCGCCGGTCGCTTCACCAAGGAGGTGGGCGGTCTCGGGGGACGCGCGGGCGCGTTCCGTGACGTGGTGGCCATGGCGATGTCGCCGAACGGAACCTTGGTGGTGGTGGAGCAACGCTCCAATCCCAAGCGTCGCAAGGGGGCCCCGGCCGACACCGCAGTGGCAAAGGAAGCGATCGCGCGCGTGCAGGTTCTGGATGCGACTGGCGCGGTGCTGCGCACGTGGCCATTGTCGTCCCATGATCCGCGGGCGTTTGCGTGCGCGGTCGATGATTCCGGGCGGGTAGCGGTGGCGACCGACGAGGGCCGCACCGCTTCACTCGTGGTGTTCGATCCGCATGGACAGCAACTCGCCCAATGGATGGAGCTGATGGGGCCTCGTGCCGTGGCGTTCGCTCCGGATGGCTCCTTGCTTGTGGTCGAGGTGGCGCCGGCACGCATGAGACGCCTGCGCCTCGTTCCGGGGGACTGAGATGACCCGCGGGCGTTCGCGCCTGGCGGGGCTGCTATTCGTGTTGCTCGGGTTCCTGGCGAGCCATCGCCAGGCGCCTGCAGCGGCCGCCGATCCCTCGTGTGGGGTCGAGGTGGTGGTGCAGCGCTCGGGCGCCACGACGTACCGACTCGCGCACCCATTCCTACGCAAGGGAAGCGATTCGGTCTGGACGAGTGCCGGCAAATGGGCGCGCGGAAGTGACTACTTGATCGACGCGTTGCGCGGGGACATCCGCCTCATGCGCGCCGCTGTGCCGGGTGAGACGCTCTGGGTCGCAGCATGTTGGTTGTTGGCGCCGCCACCGCTCGAGTACGCGCGGCAGCGCTATCAACCGGCGCGCGGCGGCGACGTGCCCGGTGTGCCCACCGATAGCAGCGCCCTGCCGACCCCACGCCCGGCCACAGGGCGCGATCCCGGCATCGCGCCCGGGGGCGCATCGTTGGCGGTCAGCGGGAACAAAACTGTCGCGGTGGAGTTTGGTTCGACCCAGGACGCGACGCTGCGCCAATCCCTCGACTTATCCGTGAGTGGGCAACTGGCGCCGGGGGTGGAACTCACCGGTGTGTTGAGTGACCGCGACACACCGTTGTCGGCGACGGGCAGCACGCAGGATCTGAAGGCGCTCGACCGAGTGCTGATCGAACTCAAGGCTCCGCGAGCCACCGCTTCGCTCGGGGACCTGCCACTGTCCTACGGGCACGGCGAGTTCGCACGCCTCGAACGGCGCGTGCAGGGCGTGCGCGGGGAGTGGCGACCCGGCGACGGGGTATTCAGCGGGGCGGCGGCCAGTGCGCAGGGTGAGTACCATCGCCTGCAGTTCGCCGGCGTCGACGGCCGCCAGGGTCCCTATGTGCTGACTGACCGGGAAGGCGCCACAGGCGTCACGGTGGTGGCCGGAAGCGATGTGGTGACCCTCGATGGACAGCGCCTGACGCGCGGCGAAGCGGCGGATTACTTCCTCGACTACGAACGCGCTCGCATCACCTTCTCGAACCGCCGCCCGATCAGCAGCGCCTCGCGCATCACGGTGGAGTACCAGTACGCGGTCACGCGTTTCCGGCGGAACCTCGCCACTGCCTCGGGTGACTGGCGGAGCGGGGGGATTTCGTTGTTCGCTGGCCTGTTGACGGAATCCGACGATCGGGGGCGCCCGCTCGATGTGGCCTTCTCGGCCGAGGACCGGCGGGTGCTGGCCGCTGCGGGCGATTCGCTCGCGCGAGCGGTGGGGCCCGGCGTGACGCCGGGGGTGGGGGACTACGACACGGTCCGGGTTGCTGCGGATACCCTCGTGTTCGCATTCGCCGGCCTGGATTCTGGCGCATTCTCGGTGCGCTTCGCGCGGGTGGGTGAGGGACAGGGCGATTACCTTGATTCGGCGTTGGTGGGGGGGCGCAGCATTTACCGCTGGACTGGCCCCGGGCGCGGACGGTTCGTCGTGGGGCGGGCGCTGGCCCTGCCCGAATCCCACCAATTGGCCACGCTGGGAGGGGCTTGGCGCGCGGGGGCCGCATTGCTGGAGTTGGAGGGCGCGGTCTCGCGCCGTGATCTCAATACTTTCTCCGCGGACGATGACGCCAACAACGTGGGAAGCGCTGGGCGTGTCGCCCTCTTGGTCGAAGGAGCGCTGCACGGGGTACCAGGACGGCTCGGGGCTTCGCTGGGTGCGCGCACGGTCGAGCAACGGTTCTCGCCTTTCTCGCGCCTGGAACGACCCTTTGCCGAAGAGGACTGGGGACTCGCTCGCGACGCGGACCTCGAGCATCAAAGACGCGGTGAGGCCGCTGTATTCTGGCGGCCTGCAGCAGGTCAGGAGCTGCGGGGGGACTGGGCCCGCCTGAGCACCGCGGATGGATTCCTGGGCACGCGCCGCCGGGCGCAATGGTCGGGGACCGGTCAGGTGGCGACGCAGTTGTCATGGCTGGACTCCGACGGGCGCACGAATCGATTGCGGGCGGGCGGAAGTGGTCGCAAGCGTCTCGTGGGCGATCTGCGCTGGACCACGGGTTGGTTGGTACCGATCGTGCGCTTCGAGCGGGACCGCCGGCGCACAGCCACGGACAGTACGCAGCTCCGGGACGCCGCCGATGAGTGGGGGGGCGATCTGGCGACCGGCTCACGATTATCGTGGAGGGTCGCGAGCGGTTTCACGAGTCGGCGCGACCAGCGTGAGGCCGGGCTCACCCGTACACGATTGGCCTCGCGGGTCTGGCGAACGCAGCTCGAGAGCCCTGTGACCGGAGCGCTCGGCGTGTCGGTTGCAGCGCAGCGACGCGCGACGCGTGATCAAGATACGCGCGCGCGCACCTTGAACGACCTGGCCAGCGTGCGACTTCGTGGCGAGCAACGTGCCATGGGTCTGGCCGGGACATTCCAAGTCGAGATCACGAATGAGGCTGAGAATCGCCGCGTGCGAGCGCTGCGATACGTGGGGGTGGGGCTCGGGACCTATGATGCGTTCGGGAATGTCGTCGGTACCGGGGACTACGAGCTCGTACTCACGGTCTCGCCGGAGTTGGAACGTTTGGCGCGTGTGGCCACCAGCGCGCGCGCGGAATGGCGTTTTGGTTCCAGCGAGGGCTGGCGTGGCTCGCGGGTGGAGTTCTCGCTCGAGGACGAGGCACGGCGGCGCGGTGATCTGCGCTTGTCCGACGTCGTGTTGTCGACCGGCGCTGCGCTGGCCGATCCCTCTCTCGCTCGAGGCAGTATCGCCCAGCGGCTCGAAACTGAACTGGCGCCGGGATCACGTGCGGCGGCCGTGCGCCTGCGCGCGGAACGGCGGGTCAATGTCGACCGCCTGTTCGAGGGGTTCTCGCAGACCACCGACCTGCGCACCGGGCTGTTGCGCTGGCGAGCGCGCCCATCCAACACAGTGACACTCGAGGCCGAGGCCCGGGTGCAGTGGCAGCAGGCTTCGCAGCGGGCCTCGGTGGGTGGGCGCTTCGATCGCACGTTGGTGGAGCAGGGCGCCAATGCGCAGTTGGTCCTGCAACCCAGCACTGGTTTGCGCGCGGCAGCGGTCGCCGATCTGTCGTGGTCGAGGCCGCATGGCCAGTTGGAATCAACCCGCACGATCCGGTTCGGACCCGACTTCGGGGTCAATGTCGGAAGCAAGGGTCGCGCCGACCTGTCCGTGCGTCGTGCGTTCGTGAGCGGGGCGCCGGCCGTGGCGCTGTTGCCAAGTGCTGACCCTGCAGGTGCGGCGCGATGGGATGGCACGGCGCGATTCGATCTTCGCTTGCACGAGAGCACGACATTCGGTTTGAGTAGCACTGTGCGGGAGCGCCCGGGACGGGCCACGGTGGTTAACGGCCGGGTCGAAGTGCGGGCATTCTTCTGATGCGCATCCGGATCGGCATGGCTCTGGCGCTGTCGGGCCTCTTGGTCGCGAGCATCACTTCAGCGGCCAGGTTGGAGCTTCCCGGCTGGCCGCTGTCGAGCCGCGAGGCGGATGGGTTGTTCCGAGCTCCACTGAAAGCGCCAACGGATTCCGTCAGCTTGGCCAGGTCGATCGCCCTCGCAGCCGCGCGACTGCAGTCGGCTGGCTATCTCGATGCGCGGATCGCGGCTACCTGGCAATACGGAGCCGAACCAGCGTTGGTCGTGAACACCCATGCGGGGGAGCGATATCGTTTCGGCTCGATCAGGGTCGACGGAGCGCGCGAGGACTCGGCATTGTTCACTCCGGCGCTCGGCCTGCGCGAAGGGGAGCCCGCGGACCCTGCCGCGCTCACGGCCGCGATCGAGCGTGCGGTTCAGCATGCCGAGTCCCGAGGGCATGCCTGGGCGCAACTCGGCGTGAGCGCATGGCAGGCCGATTCGGGCCGCGTCGAAGTGCACCTCACCGGAGGGCTCGGCCCACGCGTGATCGTCGACCGCGTGCGGATCGAGGGTCTGGTGGCGACCGATCCTGGCATGGCGAAGCGATCGCTTGGTCGACTCGAGGGACGCGCGTACGACCCCACTACGGCGCGGGCAGGTGTCACGCGGCTGGAGCAACTGGGGCTCTTCCGTCGCATCGAGTATCTTGGACTCGAGGGTGGCCCGGACTGGCGTGCCGGAACACTCGCGTACCGGGTGGAGGAGCCGCGTTACAACCAGTTCGAAGCCGCGCTTGGCGTGCAAGGTGAGACTGGTGTGGTCGGCCTGGCCCATCTCGAGCTGGGTAATATGGCGGGTAGCGGCCGAGCGGTCGGGTTGCAATGGCGTTCCCGCGGCAAGGGCCTCACCGATTTTGATGCGCGCTATGCCGAGCCCCTGTTATTCGGCACCCCGCTGCGATTCGAAGCGGCGGTCACTCAGCAACTCCAGGACACGCTGTACACGCGCACACGGTGGGGCGGGCGACTGCGCATGGCGCTCTCGCCCGGCCGGCGTGTCGATGTGGCATACGAGGAGGAGCAAGTGGTGCAGGCGAATGGTCCGGTGCGTTCGGCGGATCTGCAGAACACCACATTCGTACTGGAGCGGGATGCGCGGGACGATCGGCTCTCGCCGCGTCGGGGAACGCGCACCCGCCTGTCTGCCACGCAGATCTTCCAACGCGAACGCCTGCGTGGGCTGGGCGATGAGCGACGCAAATCGCGCGCGAGCGCGATCCTGGCCGAAGCCGAGTGGCACCGTGCGCTGGGCAATCGGTCGGGCCTGGCCATCGAGGTTGCAACGGCCGGACGGTTCGCGGCGCGCCGCGTACTGGGTGAGTACGAACGGTATGCGCTGGGGGGCGCGGCGACCCTGCGCGGACATGATGAAGAAGCATTCCGTGTGGATCGCTACGCGCGCACGCGTTTCGAGTGGCGCTACTTCGTGGGCCGCGGGGGCCAGCGCCTCGCCTTGTTCCACGATCAAGCGTGGTTCGAAACGCGGGAAACAGTTCCCAGCGGTGGCGACCGCTTGGCGCGCGGCGTGGCGTCCGGGCTTGGCTTCGGCATGCGTTTGCCGGCAGCGGGCGGACTCGTCGACCTCGACTACGGCCTCGCCCCGGGCGGCGGATTCCTCAATGGGAAGATCCACCTGCAACTGGTGACCACCTTCTGATGTCGCTCATTGCGCGAGTCGAATCGGCGCTCTCGCCGGGTGGCGTGCTCGCCAGCCGCTGGCGCGGCTACGAAGACCGTCGTGCCCAACTGGATATGGCGCGAGACGTGGCGCGCACCATCGAGGACGGTGGCGTACTCATGGCTGAAGCGCCGACGGGCGTCGGCAAGTCGCTCGCCTACCTGCTGCCGGCGGTGCTTCACGCAGCCGAGACGGACGAGCGTGTCATCGTGGCAACGTGCACTCGCTCGCTGCAGGATCAGTTGTTCGAACGCGACCTGCCCGCGCTGCTCAACGCGTTGGGCTTGAATCTCGCGGTCGCCCGGCTCAAGGGCAAGTCCAACTATCTGTGTCCGCGCGCACTCGACCTGGTCGAGGGTCAGGGCGCTGAGGAAGTCCGAGTGATCGAGTCCCTGAAGTCCTGGGCCGCCTCGGATGGATCAGGGGATCTCGACCGATTCGAAAGCGACGATCCTGAAGGCTACCGTCGGGTCCGCCCAAAGGTGGCTGCGGACCCCTCGGCTTGCCATGGGGCTATCTGTCGACGCGGGCGCGAGTGCTTCTGGGCCCGCGCCCGTCGCCGGGCGGGCGAGGCGCGGCTCACCATCGTCAATCACGCGCTGCTCGCGCGGGCGGCCGAAGCCGAGGGTCTCCTGCCCGAGGCGGAAGTGCTCATCATCGATGAGGCGCACCGCCTGGAAGGCGTGCTCACCTCGCAGTTGGAGCGCGGTGTCTCGCGCCACCGGCTCGAGGAACTCCTCAAAGTCACCGGCTCGGGCAAGGGCGGACGCCGATCGGGCGGCCTGCTCGGGCGCGTGCGCTCGATGGTGCTGCCAATGCTTCAATCCGAGGACCGACGGGAACGACTCCACGCCGATCTCGATCGCTTGGGGGAGCGCACCGACGCAGCGCGCGCAGACGCGGAGACATTCTTCGCCGCGTTGCCACCTGGCCCGGCCTCCGCGGTTGC
>JBDSKE010000238.1:0-19531 GCA_039917105.1 Candidatus Eiseniibacteriota bacterium
TTCTGCAGATCCTGATTGGCCGGGTCAGCGGCCAGCGCGCGCTTGGCCTCGGCCGTGGCCTGCGCAATCAACTGGAGATTCTTCTCGAGCACGGTGATCGTGCGGGGATCAAGCTTCTCGCGGCCCCGTTCGAGCACGGTCTTGAGCAATGCGATCTCGCCCTCGACCTTCTCGGCGTCGAACGACGCCAGCTTCGTCCCGCCCGAGGTCCGATTCACCGTTCCTGGCGACTCGGCCCGCGCCACCTGCTCGTGAGCACCCCGACGCACGCCCTGTTGGAACGCGAAGTACAGCGCCGTCGCACCCAGTGCGAACACCAGAAAGCCCGCCGCCACCAGCTGGGGCACATGCCAAGTGAAAGTCCGTCGGCGCGGGAGCTGGACCAGTTGGACCGAGCGCGTTGGGGCCGGAGCCGTCACTGGCTCGCCTGTGGTGCCCGCCGTGCCGATTCGAGACGCGATCCCCGCCCAGAGATCGTCCGGCGCCAGCGGGTCCACGAGCGAGTGTGCGCGCTCCTTCACCAACCGCAGATCGGTCAGAGTGTTTCGACACTCCTGGCACCCGGCGAGGTGTTCCTCGAGCGCCGACTGGTCGCTCCGTGCAAGCCCCCCATCGAGGTGGTCGGAGAGCATATCGGTGAAGCGGTCCGTCATCTTGGGGCTCCTCTTACCGGGTCAGGTGCTTGCGCAGGATCATGCGGGCGCGATGCAACTGAGCTTTGGTGGTTCCCGACGTTACTCCGAGCAAAACCGCGATCTCCTCGTGGCGATACCCTTCGACATCGTGCAGCACGAAAATCATGCGAGCGCCCTCCGGCAGATGTTGCATGGCGCCCTCCAGGTCCATCATCCCTTCACGCCCCGAAGGGCGCGTCTCGATTCGGTCCAGCACATCCTCGGCGTCCAGGAAGCGCGCCCGCTGCTTGCCCAGGGCCGCCCGCTTGCTGAGGATGACGTTGACCGCCAAGCGGTGCAGCCACGTGCTGAACTGCGCTTCGCCGCGGAACGTGTCGAGTTTCTGCCATACCCGTACGAAGACATCCTGGACCGTCTCGGGAGCGTGCTCCCAGCCCAACATGCGGCCTGCCAGTCCGTGCACGCGATTCCTGTGCTCCTCGTACAGGCGTGCAAAAGCCTGCGCGTCGCCGCGCGAGGCAAGAGCCACGTCACTGGTCACAAGGGTCGGGGACAGGGCTCGGGTTCCCAGTTCCAGGGTGGTCGCAACTGGCATCGTCAATGCAGCCATCTCGATGCATAGGACAGGGGCCGGGCAGGGAAGGTTGGAAGCGAACCCCCATTCGACCCGGCCCTGCAACCTAACAGGGCATGCTTCCGTCTATACAGGGGTACGGGGCCATGGCCCCTCCCTTCCCACCGACCTGGAGCCGCCCGATGGACCGTCAACGCTACTTCGTCCCGCTGTTGGCCGCATTCACCTATGTCGTGCTCGCCCACTCGCCCGTCCGCTCATCGGAGCGCTTCGTTCTGGCAGGTGACGATGTACGCATCTGGAACCTGGCCGGGAGCACCGTGATCGAACCCGCCACGGGCGACCACGTGATCGTGCTGGTGGAGCGGGCCGGGGCGGACGCCCCCAAGTTGCGCATCGCAACCGATCCGGTCCGCGGTCACGCCGCGCTGAGAGTGCTGTACGGGAATGACCGCGTGGTCTACCAGGACCGCGCCATGCGCTACGGCTCCACAAGCAGTGTGCAGATCCGTGATGACGGCACCTGGGGCAGCGATGGTGCGCGTAAGGATTGGTGGAAGGGTATGGGGCGACGCGTCACCGTATCGAACAAGGGATTCGGGATGCGCGCCCACGCCGACCTGCGGGTGCAGGTGCCCAAGGGCCATCGCGTGAGCGTGTACACCGTCGCGGGCGCCGCGACGCTCACCCACGTGGACGGCCGGATCCTGTTCGACGGTGGCGCCACCGATGTGACCGCGAACGACTGTGCCGGCGCACTGTCGGTGGATATCGGCTCGGGCTCGGTGAGCGTGAACAAGTTCGATGGCGACCTGAGCGTGGACACGGGATCGGGCCATGTCGGCCTGACCGATGTGGCGGGCACCAGCTTGAGCGTGGACACCGGTTCAGGTGACGTGAACGGCATCCAACTCGCCGCGCGCGACATCCTGGTGGACACCGGCTCAGGCTCGGTGGACCTGGCCTCGGTTCACGCCGCTTCGCTCAAGGTGGATACCGGCTCGGGCAGCGTCGATTTGTCGCTGTTGAGCAGCCGCTGCGCGCTGGATGTGGACACGGGCTCGGGCAGCGTGCGAATCACCGTGCCGCCCAACTTCGCCGCCGACGTCGACATCGAGACAGGCTCGGGCGGCATCCGCTCGGACCTGCCAATGACAGTGATCCAGAAGGACAGCGACCAACTTCGCGCCCGGATCGGCTCGGGCGGGGCGAGGTTGCATGTGGATACCGGGTCGGGTGGGGTGGCGTTGGTGAAGTCACGCTGACACAGAACGCCGGATCACCTTTCCCAGCGCTGCACCCAGCAACGCCGGGATCGGCGGCAGGCAAATCGCTCCCCAGTTGAACGAGTAGCTCATGGGGATCCCCGCAATGCGCGCAAGCAGCGGCTCCGCGGCGATCCATGCTGCCATGGCGAGCGCCCACACCCACCAGCGCCCCGGCCTTGCAGCGCCCAGCACCGCCGCACCCACGAATAATTGGATGACCGCGGCCTGGACGTCGTTATTGCGCAGGTCCGAGACGGCGAGCCAAGCGCCCCAGAGCGCCCAGAACAGCCACGGCCACACGCTCGCCCAGATCCTGCGTGGCGGTGCGGAGGCGGCGGCGCAGGCGGTGCGGGCGGCGTTCACGACGGACTCGCTTGGTTGGCTTCATGCGGAATCTCCTGGTCTTGCAGCACTCCGGTAGGCGTGGCAGTGAAGAAACGGGACATCGTGGACATCTGGCTCCTCGGTGTTCTCGGCAACAACCTGCCCGTGCGTGAGCGGACTTCAACCCTCACGCGTGACGCGGATCAGGGCCTCCATGTGGTCGAGGTAGCGCTGCAGCGCACGGCGCCCAGCAGCGGTGAGGTGGAACTCGGTGCGGGGCACGCGGCCCTCGAATGATTTATGGCAATCGAGATAGCCAGCTTCCTCCAGTCGCCTGGCATGCACGCTCAGGTTGCCGTCAGTGATGCGCAGTTGTGCCTTGAGCTCGTTGAAACTCATGCGCGGCGTCACCGCCAGTGCGCTGACGATGGCAAGGCGCACCCGCTCGTGGATGATGCGGTCGAGGTCGTGGTGCGAGGAGGTGGCTCGCCCTGAGCTAGGGGCGTGGGAAGGCTCGCGCCTGGCGTTGGCCTTCTTGCGGACTGCGTCAGCCACCATGCCTCCGTGCGATGATCACGCCGAACACCACGTGGGTGAGGCCGAATCCCAACCCCAGCCACAAGTCGCCCCATGCCGTGGGGGTGAACAGTGATGCGGCGCCGATCGCCATGAACGTGGCGCCCATCACCGGCACCATGCGCACCGAGAACGCGCCGCCACCTGCCACGGCCGCGCCATAAAGCAACAACCACATGCCCGGCAGCAGCGACAGCGCCTGCGCCTGCACGAGCGCTGCGGTCAACACCACACCAGCGGCGGCAGGGGTGGCGAATGCCAGCATGAAACGCTGACCGGTGGCGCCGAATAACGGCACGCCAAGTCGCTGTGCCTTGACCGCGGCGCTCCAGACGCCGAGCGCCATGGCCACCGCCGCCTCGCCCAACCACAGCGTCACCCACCGGTCCGCATTCGTCTGCGCGTGTGCGAGCGGTGCCACGATCAGCGCGGTAACGCCGATTGCGAGCTGGCCCCAACCCGAGATCGACGTGAACGCGCTGGCACGCTCCATCGCCGTACGGATGAAGCGAAGGTCTTCCTCGGCATGGGCATGCAATGGGATCGGATCGCGATGCATTGGTTTGGGATCGGTTTCCATGAGCATCAGCAGACCATCCCCGGAGAACGCGCGTCAAGTACTTTGTGCGAAAGAGTACCGGACATCCAAATCCTCGGATTGAGCGGTTGCGGCCCCTGGATCAGCGACTCCGGCGGCGCGCGAGGGGCTGGCGCGGCTCCGCGAGCACCGCGCATTCCAAGCGGATCAACTCGCTAACCGACCAGGCCTGGAACGGGCAGCCCTGCGGGGCATGCGGGGCGTCGCCGTCGGCCACCTCGGTCAGGTGACCCAGCCCCGCCGCGGCCAGTTGTCCCTGAAGCACGGCGAGGAATCGCTCGCGCGCCTCGCGCTTGGCGGCAGAAGTACCGCCGCGGACGCGGACCCACGATTCCACGAAAGCGCCCGACAGCCAAGGCCAAACGGTGCCGTTATGATACGCGCCGTCACGGTCATGCACCGAGCCCGCCATGGTGCCACGGTACTTGGGATCCTCGGGCGCCAATGAGCGTGGCCCGAACGGGGTCCATAACGCGCGTTCGCACGCCTCCACCGCCTTGCGAGCGCGCTCTCCTTCAATCAGCACCTCCGGCAACCCTCCGAGAGCGAATAACTGATTGGGCCGAAGCGAGGCGTCCACCTTGCCGGGCTCGTGGTCAACATCCACCACGTCGAACAGGTGGCCATGCGACTCGCTCCAGAATCGCTCGAGGAACGAGGCCCGTACGCGAGCGGCCACTTGCCGCCAGTGCTGCTCCCAGCGCGCGCCCACCAAGAGTGCGTTCAGCCACAGCGCCTGGATCTCCACGGGTTTGCCGATCCGCGGCGTCACCACCCAATCGTCGACCTTCGCGTCCATCCAGGTCAGTTGCACGCCTGGCTCGCCCTGCATGATCAGCGCGTCAGCGTCCATGCGGATACCAAAGCGTGTGCCGCCGGAATAGCCACGCAGGATCGCTTCGATCGCGCCGCGCAGAGCGCCCTGCGTCGGCCCAGTCACCCGGCGCTCGGCGTTAGCCATGGCGTCCAGCCACTCGCCCGCAGCGATCACATACCAGAGCGAAGCGTCGACCGCGTTGTACTCGGGCGTGTCCCCCGCGTCCGCGAAGCGGTTGGGCAGCATCCCCTGCGACACCGCGCCAGCCCACGCCAACAACATCTGCCGCGCGTCGTCGAGGCGATCAGTGGCAAGGCACAGCCCCCGCATGGCGATGAACGTATCGCGACCCCAGTCCCCGAACCACGGGTAACCCGCGATCACGCTGAGGTTGCCGCCACGCTTCACCAGGTAGGCATCGCCGGCGCGCTCCAGGGGCGAGGCGAAACGCTTACGGCGCTCGGCCTCCCGGCGGCGCAGGCTCCTTGCCAACGTCCCGGCATCGGCGCCTGTGAACAGTTCGCGTGTGGCCGTCGTGCTCGCCGCCACCAACCAATCGGCCTCGCGCGCGCTGAGGTCGAACGTGAAGGTGCCCGGAGAAGCCAGATCCTCCACGCCCTCGAGCCCCCGCTTGGTTTCGACCGCATAGGAGAACCCACGCAGCCATTCCGGTGCAGGCTCGTACTGGGCGTTAGCGAGCGTCAACGTGTGCGGCACGCCAGCGTAGGGTGCCCACCAGGTGAGCGTGTCGGCCTCGTGGCGCACGAACGAGAACGCGGAGTTGGCGTGTTGCAGTCCATGCGGATCGCGACCCGACAACAGTGGCCGTACGCGCAGCGTCACGCCCTTGCGTTTCTCGAGCAGCTTCCACGACAGCACCGCGACCGGCACACCGTGGCGTCGGACCATCTGGTGTTCGATTCGCATGCCATCGGGCAGCGTGAAGACCCATGTGGGCCAGGGCTCGTGCGTGAACGACTCCAGCGATGTCGCGCCATCGGGATGCATCACGCCATTCACATACGCTTGCGTGGAGATCGCGAACTCACCCGTTGGAGTGACCACCCACGCGTCCCAGCCATTGACCAACATCCAGCGATCGCTCGGTGGTTGTAAGGCCGCCAGGAGCACCCCGTGGTAGCGCCGCGTGCGCACCCCACTGGCAGTGCCCATCGAATAGCCGCCGAGTCCATCGGTTTCGAGCCATTCGTGCTGGCGGTCGGTGCGCACGGGACTCAGCGCTTGCGCGAGGCGGTGCTGGCGGCGAGCGACCAATCGTATTGCATGAACTCCACGGTCCAGCCGGCGGCGGGCACCGCCAGTTGATGGGCCACATAGGCAGGCACCGCGTTGGCGCTGCCGAAGTCGGCGGCATACCAATCGAACAACCGTGACAGATGCATGCGATGGCCGGCGTCATCGAGTTGGTTGCGCGAACGGTCGCGAAGGAAGTTCGTCATGTTGACGCCCAGGGCCGAGTCGAGCGTGGCTGCGCGATACGCTCGCGGCTGCAACGCTGGGCACGAACGCGCGGCACAATTGAGGGCCGTGTGGACGCGTGGGTCCTTCATACGCGGACGGATCAAGTCATTCTCGAGTTGGTTAAGCGACACCGTGCGTCCCTTGAGCCGGACGAGCGGCGCCTTGAACACCGCGAAGTCGTCGGCAGCCGGGGTCCACCCCGGGGCCAAGCGGTCGCAGACCGCGCGCAGCATGGTGGCGTTGTAGAGGTTGAGCTCGTACGCATCGCGTTCACGCGGCGCCAGCGCTGCAGGGTCCACCCGCGCCATGGCGTCCAGGTAACGAACGAGCGTCTTCACACTGTGCTCGCGTAAGCCCCGGTAATCGACGCCGTCTGGGCGCACATGATCCGCCAGTACCGAGTCGAGCGCGGCATGTTCCACGCGCAGTGCTGCCCGAGCGACGGACTTGGTGGCGGAACGGCACGCGGCCGGGAGGGCAGCCGCCAACACGGCCAACAGAGCGATCGTGACCCCGACAGTCCTCATTTCAGTCCTCGACCATTCGCCGCACGCCGCGCGCGGGCGGGGCCTTGCCCGCGGGCGGATCGGACTTCACCATGAAGTCCACCCAGGTGCCCTCCGCCAAGGCAGCGAATGTGGTGCCGTCGATGATGTCGCTCTCGTGGAAGAAGTACTCGAGCCCGTCCCACACACCGCAGCCTTCCACGCGGATGAAGCCATAGCTCTTGTCGAGCCGCTTGTGCTTGACCACGCCCTGCAACGGGGTGTCAGTCGGCGCCCAGTGGACCACGACATCCCCGCCATTGCCACTCCCCACGTGGCTGGCACCGTAGCTGGCTGGGACGCCGCCCTCGGCCTTCTGCCGTGCAAAGGCCTCGCGGCAGGCAGGGCAGTAGAACTTCTCGTTGCGCTTGGGATAGTAAGTGGTGCTGACCACCCGCTCGCCCACATGCGTGGGGGACTGACACTCGAGCATGTGCGGCTCATAGCGGCGCGCAAGCTGCGGCAGCAGGTCCTCAAGCCACAACAGGTCCACATCGCGTACGCGCGCCGTGTCGACCGGATCCGAATACTCCAGCGAACACGCCCCATTGATACTGGCGATCGCCACGCGCTTACCCAGTTTGCGGATGCTCTGCAGCACGGGTTTGAAGTCCTGATCACCCAGCACAGCGATCGCCACATCATATGCATTGGGCATCGAAGCATTGAAAAGCATGGAGGTGGCCAGTGCGATGTCGACGCACTTTTCCTTGGGCTCAAACGTGTCGTTCGGATCGCGATCCGCGCGGCGCAGGCGCTTGTTGCGGAAGTTGATCGGGAAAGACTCGACTTCATAGTGGTGCTGCTGGCGCAGCATGGCGAAGAAGTTGTGCCGGCGTTGCACCGGCTCTTCGTCGCGAGCGTCCACATTGTCGGCATAGCTGCCGAAGAGATGCGTCCGCACCACGGTGTACTCGGTGTGGCCCAACTGGCGCGCGACCTCTTCGGCCAGCACGCGGGGCAGCTTCCCGAAGTCCAGCGTGAAGCCCGGCTCTCGCGAGGCTTCGACAAGGCGTGGCGTGTTCGAATACAGCCAGGTGCCATCAATGAACAACATGAATTTGATCAAGCGGGACCCCTCGTGCGGTCGCGGATGCAGAACAGGTACTAGACGAACTTGAGACCCAACTCCTTGGTCACAACGGCATCCACCTCGCTCGGGCAGCCGTCCATCAAGCTGGTGGCCGAGGCGGTCTTGGGGAATGCGATAACATCGCGGATCGAATCGCGCCCGCCCATGAGCATGAGGATGCGATCCAAGCCGATCCCGATTCCGGCATGTGGCGGTGATGCGTACTGGTAAGCCTCGAGCAGGAAGCCGAACTTCTCGTGCGCCTGTTCATGCGTCAGGCCCATGACCTTCATGACGCGCTCCTGGATGTCCGGGCGATGGATTCGGACCGAACCAGAACCCAGCTCGTTGCCGTTCAACACCAGATCATACAACTGTGCATAGACCTTGCCGGGGTCGGATTCCAGATGTTGCAGATGTTCGGGGTTGGGCATGGTGAACATGTGATGCTTGGGCTCCCAGCGCTTGGCTTCGTCGTTGTACTCGAACAATGGGAACTCGCGCACCCAGAGGAAGCGCCACTCCTGCTCGGGGCCGGTCTTGCCCAGCAGGCCGCGCCTTTCGAGGTCGGCGTGACCGAACTGCGTGCGCAACACTCCGAGCGCCCTGCACGTGCGTTCCCACGGGCCGTTCGTGAACACCACGGCATCGCCTTCCACAGCACCGACCTTGGCATAGAACTGGTCCAACAGATCGTCCGGGAAGATCACCAGTTGCTTGTCGCGGTCGGTGGCCTGCACCTTGAAGAAGGTGAGGCCTCCCGCGCCGGCGGCTTTGACGGTGTCCTCGTACTTGCGCAACTGCGTGCCGCTGATCCCGGCCCCGCCGGGAACGCGGATGGCGACCGCGATCCCGCCCGGCGCCTTGGCCCCGTTCGCGATGACATTGCGCGGCGAACGCGCGCTCAGGTCGGTCACGTCGACGAACTCGAACCCGAAGCGCAGGTCCGGTTTGTCCGAGCCATAGGTCTTCATCGCTTGGTCGTAAGTCATGCGCAGGAACGGCGTCTGCACCGTGACACCCAGGCACTCCTGCCACAGTGCTGCGAACAGCTCCTCGACCGTGGTGAAGACATCGTCCTCGGTGACGAAGCTCATCTCGATGTCGATCTGCGTGTGCTCGGGCTGGCGGTCGGCGCGCAGGTCCTCGTCGCGCAGACACCGGGCCAGCTGGAAGTAACGGTCGAGCCCCGCGATCATGAGGGTCTGCTTGTACAGCTGCGGGCTCTGGGGCAATGCGTAGAACTTGCCATGGTGGACCCGGCTCGGCACCACGTAGTCGCGCGCACCCTCCGGAGTCTGCTTGACCAGCAGCGGTGTCTCGATCTCCAGGAAACTCTGGCTGGTGAGGAAATTGCGCGCGCAAAGGGCGGCCTTGCTCCGCAATGCCATGAGCTGCGCCAACTCGGACCGGCGCAGGTCGAGGTAGCGATACTTGAGCCGCAGGTCCTCGCTCGCCAAGGTGTGCTCTTCATTCACTTGGAACGGCAACGGCGCGCAAGCCGACAGCAGCTTGAGTTCGCGCGCGTCCACCTCGATCGCGCCGGTCGCGAGATTGGCATTGATCGCGTCGGCCGGCCGCGAGCCCACCAAGCCGCGCACCGCGATCACGAACTCGTTGCCGAGATCAGATGCGTGCTCGAGGAGGTCCTTGCCACCCGTCTCGGGGTGGAACACCACCTGGGTCACGCCATAACGGTCGCGCAGATCGATGAACAGCACCCCGCCGTGGTCGCGCGTGCGATGCACCCAGCCCATGAGCGTGACGCTCTGGCCTGACTGCGCGGTTCCCAGTTCACCGCACGTGTGCGTGCGGCGCCAATCCCCTAGTCCTTCGAGCTTGTGCTTCACTGCGGGGCCTCTCCTATCGGACGAGCTTGGCGCGCAGCGCGGCAGCCACCGCGTCGCGCGTGAGTGTCTCCTGTGTCCCTGATGCCGAATCTTTGAGCGCCACCTTCTGGCCGGCGTTCCACTCGTCTTCGCCCATGATCACGAGGAATCGGGCACCGCTCTTGCCCGCCGCCTTCATCTGGGCCGAGAACCCCCGCGCTTCCACATCGACTTCGACGGTGAACTCGCGGCGCAACTCACGCGCAAGCGCCGTGGCGGCCGCACGCGTGGCGTCCATGGCAACGATACACACCGCATTGGAGCTCTCGGGCACATTGCCGCGCTCGTGCAGCACCAGCATCGCCCGGTCCAAACCGATGCTGAAGCCCACACCGGGAGTGGGTGGACCGCCGAGCATTTCGACGAGCCCATCGTAGCGCCCGCCGCCACCCAGCGCGCTCTGGGCACCTAACGAACGGTCATGCACCTCGAACGCGGTGCGGGTGTAATAGTCGAGCCCGCGCACCAGACCGTGGTCCACCTCGAACTGGACACCCGCCGCAGCAAGTCCCGCCACGACCTGGGCCCAATGCTCGGCGCTCTCGGGATCCAGAAAGTCAATCATCTGCGGCAGCGGCGCCAGCTCGCCCAGCAGCGCAAGATCGCTCTCGGACTTGGTGTCGAGCACGCGCAACGGGTTGGTATCGAGTCGGCGCTGCGAGTCCTCGCAGAGTCGCTCGCGATGCGGCGCGAGCAATGCCCGCAGGGCCTCGCCATAGGCTCGCCGCGTCTCGGTCGTGCCCACGCTGTTCACAAGCACGACCAGGTCGCGAAAGCCCCACGCCTCGAACAGGTCCACGAACAGCGTGATCACTTCGACATCCGCGCCCGGCGCAGGCGAGCCGATCAGCTCGCAACCCACTTGGTGGAACTGGCGGTAGCGGCCCTTCTGGGGACGCCCATACCGGAACATGGGACCCGTGTACCAGAGCCGATGCACGCGCGCGTGGCCGCCTAACCCATGCTCGAGGTACGCACGTACCACCCCGGCCGTGCTCTCGGGACGCAAGGCCAGCTCGCGCTCGCCCAGATCAGTGAACCGGTACATCTCCTTCTGCACGACATCGCTCGACTCGCCCGAGGAGCGCGCGAACAGCTCGTACTCTTCGAAGATGGGCGTGCGGATCTCGCCGTAGCCGTAGCGCGCGAAGACCTCGCGAGCCAGAGTCTCGGCCCATTGCCAGCGCCCGGTGTCCTCGGGCAGCAGGTCGCGCGTGCCACGTGGCGCCTGGTGCTTGGGTGCCATCTGTCAGAGCTCCTCGTCCTTCACGACAATCAGCTGGACGAGCTGTGACAAGCACAGCCCGCTGCTATCCGCCAACCAGTCGAACACCGATGAATCCCTCCCGAGGATGAACGATTGGAATCGCTCGTCCAACCCGGCGATGGCCATGCCCAGCGCGAGCGCGGCGCACACGACGAACAACGCTGATCGGTGCGGCCGGGAAGCCCACAACGCTCGAGCCAGCAGCAGCCCGAGCCCCCCGTACTCCACCAAGTGCATGAGCTTGTCGGAGTTCTGGAAGTGGAACGGTGGGCGCAGGTTGGGCTGTGCGCTCAGCCCGAAGATGATGGCGACGTACACAATCACCAACAACCAGGTGACCGCGAAGCCGCCCTGGCGCTTGGGGTAACTTTGCGTCAACCGGATCCTCCGCTCCACCACAGCGAGCTCGCGTGGAGCGCCACAGTAGCATGCGGCCGCGACGAGACGCCATGCCACCGCTTGACGAATGGCCCTGTGCTCGATAGTTTGGCGCCCGCTTTCGGACATGCGCTTGTGCACGCCAGCGCGGCCACCGACTTGCGCCGCTAGCTCAATTGGCAGAGCAACTGACTCTTAATCAGTAGGTTGATGGTTCGATTCCATCGCGGCGCACCAGCCTTGCCGTCGGGACCACCACAGTTTGGGGACAAACGGGACAAGGGGTCCCGTCTTGGTGGAGATTGACCAAGCAGATTCGGCTGTCTACGTTTCGCTGGCGGGAATCAGTGGCGCAGGGCTTCCCGCCTGTGCCGGCAAGCCAACCGAGGCCGAGGCAATCGAATGGTCAATCTACCAAAGGCGGCGCAAGGTACCTTCGACGAACTGCTCGCGTGTGTCGAGCCCAGCCTCGCCACCATCGCGCGGCGCTTGCGGGCCATGATCCGGGAAGTCGACGCGAGCACCGTTGAGACCGTCCGGCTCGGCGACAACGCCGCCACCTATGGCGTCGGGCCGAAGAAGATGACCGACGGCTACGCCTACATCATGCCCATGCGCGGCTACATCAATCTCGGCTTCTATCAAGGGGCGGTGTTGGCGGACCCCAAACGGCTGCTGGAAGGCACGGGCAAGGGGCTGCGTCACGTGAAAGTCCACTCCCTGGCCGAGGCCAACCGCCCCGCTGTTCGGGCACTGGTGGCAGCGGCACTCGCCCGGCGACGGAGTCGTGCCACCGGCAGCACCGACACGCGAGATCGCGGACCGGCCCGTCGGCGCTAGCGGAGCGGACGATCGGTGTCGCGCCCGTATCGTCAGGATCTCATCTTTACTCTCGGCTCTCGCAGCGCGCTGAGACGCTGGGGGCCCGGCGACGCACCTGCGGCGTCCGAACTCCGCGAGCAGTGCGCGCTCGCCTCGCTCTACTGTCCGCGTGTCTGTGGGGCACCCCAGGGAGGCCATTGCAGCAGCCAAAGATCAACCTCCTCCTCGTCCCTCACGTAGGGCCATGAGCATTGCTATTCCGGCAGACCAGGGCGGCGAGAGCTATCGGCCCCGCTGCGTCCGAGGGCCACAGGGGCCTGGGAGTGCCTCAGCGTTCCCTTCGATGCCCGATTGCTCCGGTCGTAAGAACTTGCTCATCTTGCGCATACGTTGTGCGACAATTGCTTCGTGAGCTTCCTGCACGTGAACGGGACCTTGTCCCGTTCCGCCCACTTCAGGGCTCGCGCACCCGCCTTGGCGAGCGGCTGTCCGCGCTTCGCGGAAGTCGCGATAGGATTGCCGCTGCCACGAGGGCCCCGACGAACGCGGGCACGGCCGTGAAGGTCGGCCACAGGACCAGGGCGAGGAGCCACGCGGGGCGGATCACTGATGAGACCGACAGCGAATGGATCATCCCCGCGACTGCGAGCGAGAATCCCCCGACAGCAACTGCCACGGCGACATGCAGCGCTGTTCGACGAGGCGGGCTTCGGAGCCTGAAGTGCTCATACCCGATGTGCGCCGCGTAAGCGCCCGCGCTGGCCACCCACGCCGCGAGTCGCCAAAGATGGACATGGTTGGCGAACAGGACGAACACACGGCCAATCAAGAGGTACAGGACGCCAACAAGAAGCGCGGCGGGAATCCAGGCTCGGCGGGGTGAGGTCTCCACGTCAGGCCTTGGGGCTGCCGCCTCGACTCCTGCCCACGATGGCGAGTCCAATGGCCAGCCAGCCCAAGCGATCGATTCGACTACTTGCCATGCTCACTCCTCCACATCAATGAGATGAGACTGACCCAAGTTCAGGCGCCCCCGCCGAAGCGTACCTGCATCGTGCTCATGCCGCCACGCTCCACACGAACAGCAACGCCATCAACCCTCCCGCCACGGCCCAGAAGGCCAGACGCGCGAAGCGCGGCACAGTCGCCTGCGGCGCGGGAAGGGGCGTTGGCGCGCCGAACATGCGGCGCGTCTCGTTCACCGCGACCGTGACCGCGACGAGCCAAGCCAGTAGAAGCGCCGCCAGCAGACCCGGGTGACGCGTGCCAGCAAGGCGTCGGGCCACTTCGAGCCACAACATCGCTCCTGGCGTGCCCGGCGCGCCGGCCAATGATAACAATGCGTACGCCGCGGCGGCGGCGCTCCAAGGATGGCGCCGCGCCAGCGCCGAGGGTGGATCGGACTCCCGGCCCGAGACCGGCAGGAAGTGGGCGAGCGCTCCAGCACCAGTCAGAGCTAACGCCAGGTGTGCGGCCCATGCCGCGAGCGAGTAGGGGCCGATGCTCGCGAACGGCGCTCGCACCGGGTCGACGCTGAACGCCGCCAAGACGATGGCGCCCTGTAGGCTCGCGAGCCCGCCAACGCGGCGCTCGGGCCGGCGTTGTGCGGCGAGCGTGAACGCGCCTCCCACCAGCGCCACGAGCGCGGCCAAGGAGAGGAGTCCGCCGGTGAGTTTCTCGCCCTGGGTGAAGCCCTCAAGCGTCGCCAGGCGATGCAACAACCACGCAGCGCCGGATGCCTGCAACGCTGCGACGATCAGCGGCGCGAACCACGCCCGGGTGCCATGGATGACATCGGCGGGCCAGAAGTGGAACGGAGCCCCGCCCAGCAGCACCAGACCCGCGAGCATCGTCATGAGTAACGCAGCGCTCCACAGGGCATAGGGGTCGAGCGATAATTCGAGCGCGCTCCACTGTTCGAGCGGCACCGCGGTGCCCGTCGCAAGCGTGAGCAGCGAATCGCCTGCAGACGACAACGCGAACGCCGCGCCAAGCACCCAAGTGAGCTTGAGCGCGCATTCGGTCTGCGACAACTCGCGCGGCTCACGCGCCAACAGCGCAATGGCGAGGGCCGCGAGCAACACCGTCAGAAGCGGGGAAATCTGTTGCGGCGCGGCGACTGCCCACGCCAGTGGCGCCAGCGCGGCGAGCGAGACCATCAGCGCCAATGGCGCGAACACGCCGGGCCGGGCCGGGTGCACCGCACGCAACAGCATGGCGGCAACGAGTGCCAGCAACGCCGCGAGGCCGGCCGGCGGAAGGGGCGGCAGCGTCATCGCAGCAACGGCAGCAACAGCGCGAGCACGCTGATGCCGACCAGGAACAGAAGGTACTCCTGGGCATCGCCCGAGTGCAGATCCCGGGCAGGCGCGCCGAGCGCGCGTGCCAGCGAAGCGAGGGCTCTGGCCAGGCGACTCTCGAACGCGGTCACGGCACGAAACGCCTTGAGCGCGAAGTCGCGCGCGCTTGCGCCGGCGGCGACGGGCGCGAGTAGCACATCCGCGATCGGCGCATTACGCCGGGGGCGGCGCCACCACGCCAGCAGCGCGGGCAGCATCGCGATCGCAACGCCGGGGAATGAACCCTCGAACCCACGCCACCACGCGATCGACAGCGCGACTGGGCCCAAGAGCATTGTCATGATGGCGCCGGCACGGGAGAGGGCACTCAAGGGGTCGGGTCGGTTCGACGCCCGGCGCTCGGGCGCCTCGACCACGCGGCTCAGCGAGAGCCGTGCCGCCAGGAATACCGGGGCGGCGAGCAGGACGAACTCGATGGCGTGGAACCGCGCGCGTGCGAAGCCCACCGTGACCAGCAGCGGCCACGCGAGTGAAGCGCTCGCGGTCCAACCGGCCAAGCGCCACAGGAAGGTGAGCTCGGGCCCGCGTCGCACGGCCGATCCGCGCAACTCGGCCGCCAACGCCGTGAGCCGTCCGCCCGCGGCGGCGAGCCACAGGAGCGCCGCCACCTCGCCCGGCACGGCATCCACTGCAAGGAGGAGCGCGGCAAGCGCAGAATCAAACACGACGAGCCAGCGCAACGAAGCCGTCAACGAGCGGCGGCTATAGGCGCGCAGCACCGCGAGCGCTGTGGCGAACAGCAGCGCTGCGGCGGCGATTTCACGCACGAGCGGCCCACCGCTCCAAGCGACGCTCTGACGCCAGAGCACGAGAAAGCCCGATCCCGGCAACATGGCAGTGAGCCAGGGACCGACGGCCGGAAGTGGGCCGGTCTGGTCAGGGTAGGGCCGCGACAGTGGCAGCGCCGCCAGGAGTTCAAGCCCGGCCCACAGGACCGCGAGCGATTTCAGAGCCCGCAACATGGCAAGCGGGTCGCGCTCGGCAGCGCTGATCGGCGACGCCCACTGCGGCAGTTCGAGCACCGTGGCCAGACCCTGCGGGCCCGCGTGCGAGGGCAGCACCAGCGTCAACGCGGTCGCGAGCCACAGTGCCATTGCGGGCCGGCGCAACCACGCCCAGCGCGGCGTCTGTTGGGCGCGATCCGGCAGCGCGCGCGCCCACAACCAGAATGCCAGCGCCATCAACTCCACGCCGATTGCGGCCCACATCACGCCCGGCACCAACAACAGCACCACGCCCGCGCTGGCGCACACACCGCCCACCACCTGCGCGGGCAACTTGCGGATCCGCCGTCGCGGCGCCTCAGTCGCGGAGCTCATGCGCCTCCGATACCAGCGGCGAGCCCGCATAGCGCTCACGCGCGGCGGCGATCCGGGCGGTCAATGCAGCAACGAGCAGCGCGCCCACGAGCGGCGCCCCCGCTGGCGTTCCCACATGGGTCACATCGGCAGACCGTGCGGCGGCAGCCAATAACTCGAGCCCCAGGCCCATGCTCGCGAACGCCAATGTGGCGCGGCGGATGTGGCGCCGCATCATGAGGTGCAGGAGCCCCGCTCCCAGTGCAAGTGCGCCCAGCGCCGCGCGGCGCTCATCGAGCGGCGATAACACCTGGCGCGACACGGCTGCCAGCAGCAGCCCCAACAAGCCCAATCCCAAGGGCAGCGCCAGCACGCCGGATTCGAAACCGCCGCGGCGCGCGCGGGGCGGCTTGGCGCCGTCGTGGCTCTCGGCCCCGGCCCAGCCCGCGACCAACAGCCACAGCAGCGTCCAGCCCACGCGCACCGCCCATGGGGCGTCGATCTCGTGTAGCAGTGCCACGCACGCCGCGCCCACCAATGCCGCCATGCGGGTGATGCCGCGCCCCGGGAGCAGCGTGGCCAAGAGGACCGCGAGCGGGATCCCGAGCAGGCGCAGTAAGTCGAACGGGGTGAGCGAGGTCCAGGCGTCGAGGAGGTGCATCCCTGCCTCCACGGACAACCGGCGGTCGCCCCAGCAGGAGCGGCGGTCGCCGACCAAGGGATCTACGACGGGATGTGGATGGCCTCGGCGGCCTTGAGCACGGCGAGAAAGTCCTCGGAGCTGGCGGCCCCACGTAACTGTCGGCGGACCGATTCCTCTTTGAGTAAACGCGAGATGTTGGCCAATACCTTCACATGCAATGCGCCCCCGGTTTCGGGGGCCACCAGCAGCACGAACAAAGTAGCCGGCTCGCCGTCGACGGTCTCGTACTCGACGCCCTCGTTCGACACACCGCACGCCGACACGAGCCGGTCCACGAGCTTGGCCTTACCGTGCGGGATGGCAATGCCATTGCCGATGCCGGTGCTCATCATGGCCTCGCGCCGCAGAACACGGTCGAGGATCTCGCCCTGACTCTGGATGCCGTGAGCCGCCTCGAGCAACTCGACCAATTCGGCGATCACTTCGCGCTTGGTGCGCGACTTGAGCCGGGTGGAGATGGCCTGAGCGTTGAGAAGTTCGGACAGCCGCATGGAGGGGAGTGTTCCTTGAGGACGAGGGTCGTGCGTACTGCAACGAAGACCCGCAACCTATGCACCACGCCGAGCAACGTCAAGCCCGAAGGCCCGGGAATCCCTTGCATGGCCGCGGGTAAGGCTATGATAGACTTATCGTAGTCCACCGTTGGAGCATCGAGATCGACATCCCTGCGAGACACCATCCCCTCATGCCCCAAAGCCGTACGGACGCATCGCTGGGCGACACGCAAGGAGGCGCGTAGGCCCCATGAAACAAAGGCAGATCGAATTCCGCGACCTGCTCGAACGGCTGTTGCCGGTCGAGGAGTTGGCGCCCAGTGACCGCATGCGTGTCCAACGAGCCCTGCGCTCGGGACTGGCGGTCGATCTGGAGCGCGCCGCCCTGCACGCCATCGACGCACTGGAACAGCAGGGCTCGCTCAAGCGTCTCCCGGCCGAGGGCATGCATGGCCAGCCGCTGGTGCGCTACCAGGCCCGCGGGCAACACGACGTGATCACCGTGCAACTCCCGGGCCCGAGTGTGCGCGACGGGGTCTCGATCCAGCCACGCTCCGGCCTGCCCACGGCCGCGCCCGCGCGGCTCGATCAGGTGCGCCGATTGATCCGCTTGGACGACCCGCTCATCTTCAGCGACCCGCGCACCGGCACCACCCGCGCCGGGCTGCTCAGCCAGCTCGATCAGGCCGGGCGCGAAATGCTCGACAACGCCACATTGCGATACTTCGGCATGGAGGACGAGGAGGCCGTCTCCGTCGAGGACCGCTCTTTCGATGGCTCGATGGCGAAGGACGCGTGTGAACACCACAGCATGCTGTTCTACTGCCCCGATACCGAACGCAGCACCTCGCTCGTCACGACGGGGCAAAAGCGCTCCGTACGCTCGCTGGTGCTGGCGGCCGTACTCAGCAGCGACGGCGAGCCCATGGGACACCTTGAGGTCCGCAGCGCCGAGCCCGAAGCGTTCCAGCCGGCCGACCTGGCCATGATCGCGCTGCTCGCGGATTTCTGCGGCGGCATCGTGGAGCGCGCGGCCCGCATCGAGAAGTTGGTGTTCGTGGACGCGCTCACCACGGTCTACAACCGCAGCTATTACGACCTGCAGATCCGCAACGAAATCGCGCGCGCGCAGCGCGAGCAGAGTTCGCTGGCGTTGGTCATCTGCGATATCGACGATTTCAAGTCATTCAACACCTCATTCGGTTACGAAGCGGGCAACCAGGTGCTGATCCAGGTGGCCGACGCACTGCGCACCACGGTGCGCCCATTCGATACCGTGGCGCGCTGGGGCGGCGAGGAGTTCGTGGTGTTGTTGACCCCGCCGGTGGCCGAGGAGGATGTGCTCACGATTTCCGAGCGCCTGCGCGTCTCGGTCGAGAAGACCTCCATCCGTCTGGAGGGGCTGGACGGGCGAGCCCACCGCGTGCATGTGACCGTGAGTGTCGGCGTGGCCATGTTCCCCGATCACGCCGACAATCCCCAGGACCTGTGGCGAGCGGCGAACACCGCATTGCTCAAGGCCAAGCGCCCGCCCAAGAACCAAGTCGTGTTCCATCGGTCCAAACCCGAGCCGCGGCTCGGGCTGCAATCCTGACCGCACGGCGGGTCGCCCTGGCCTACCTGACCCGGCGGACATGCGCGGTGAGCCAGGGAGAGACCGGCAGGCCGCTCATGAGCCATGCAATCAAATGGGGTTGGAAGACCACCTCGGGCTCGTAGCGGCTGGTATCGCGCAGCACCGCTCCCCAGATGGCATAAACCTGCGGGTCGCGGTCGAAGTACTCCCGGTCGATCGAGGAGTGAAGCACGATGGCGGCGGTCGGGGGATGCGGACTGGCCCGTAGGGTCTCGGGCTTGACCATCCGGAATATGCCGCCGGGCACGCGCGCCTGGTAGTGCGGATTACCAGCCAACTCCACGTCCGCGCCCGCCGCGATGCGCGGCGCCAGCCAGCGCTCGAGCGCCAGTCGCGGATCGTCCAACTGCAGCCAGTCCAGAACGGGCCCGCCCGCCAGCGCGAGTACACAGAGTGCGATCGGAATCGCCCGGGAGAACGGTGGGCGAAGCCTTTCCAGCGCCCGGAGCGTGAGCGG
The DNA here is from genome assembly GCA_039917105.1 of Candidatus Eiseniibacteriota bacterium. Classification (GTDB taxonomy): domain Bacteria; phylum Eisenbacteria; class RBG-16-71-46; order RBG-16-71-46; family RBG-16-71-46; genus CAIXRL01. The sequence continues at coordinate 19,196 of JBDSKE010000238.1, forward strand.
GACGAAAAGCAAGAGCAACGGCAATAGGAATCGCGGGTACACATATCCGATGCCACCGAGGAATGTGACCAGATAGAGCGCGCAGGCGATCGCCCGCGCCTCGAGCCCGCGCCAGGACGTGCCAATCGCCAACGCGAGGATCGCCCCGGCGACCACCGGGAAGCCGAGCGCGAGCGGCGACATGTTCAGCGCGCTCTCGGCCAGGGCCAGGAACCCCGAGGGGGTCGCGGCGAATGTGCGTTCGTAGCGCGCGTCGGTCAGGATGAATCGCAGATGTTCGGACCAGCCGGGATAACCCCACGGCAGCCGCCACACCGCTATATACGTCAGGAAGGC
>JBDSKE010000239.1:0-18149 GCA_039917105.1 Candidatus Eiseniibacteriota bacterium
GCGTTGGACACATTCGCCTGCTGCGCCAACGTCTTCAGAGGGCCGACAAGATCCTGCCGAGCCGCCTCGAGGAGGCTGACGCCGGGTTCGCCCTTGGCCGGCAACAGATAGTGTCCCATCACCCCCCGAACCTCGAGGATCTCCAGCTCCGCATTCACGAGGACCGCGGGCGGGGAGAACCTCATGAGCAGCAGTCGATCGGCTTCCTTGGTCACGGCGGAAGGCTTGCCGGAGGCCGTGGCACGGGCGCGCTTGCCTTTCGATCCGTTGGGCAGCCTTGCGGGGGCCTTCGCTACCGGCCTTGGAGCTTTCGCCGCTCGTTTGTTCATTGCCATTTGGGCATTGCCCCCCGGTGTAGCCTTCCACGCTGACCAGCATTTCCTCACGCAGGATAGCACGGCGCGTACAACCGGCGCGGAGGCTGGTTTCAAGCTTGCAATACGAGTAATCTTATCCTGCCGGTGAGCGCCGATGACCATGTGAGCTTCAGGGTTGTGCGTGCTATGTTCATGTGCGAGTCAGTCCATGGTCAAGGCGCATCCCTGTTGCGTCAGGCATGTCGGGGACCTGGCCCCCCTGCCCAAGCATTCTTACAGGAGGAGTTGTGGACGCAACCGATCACAAGTGGAAGGTGCCGCCGGCCTTGGCGGGGGACGACTCCAGGTTCCAGCGCTTGTTGGACGTGTTGCCGGCCGCGGCGTACACCTGCGATGCCGACGGGCTGATCACTTATTACAACAAGCACGCGGCGGAACTCTGGGGGCGCGAGCCCAAGCTCAACGACCCCGTGGATCGATTCTGCGGCTCGCTCCGGCTTTACTCCGGCGATGGAGCACCCATCAGCCACGCTGAATGCTGGATGGCGCTGGCGATGCGGCGAAACCAGGAATACAAGGGGTGCGAGGTCATCGTCGAGCGCCCCGATGGCGATCGGCGCACTGTATTGGCGCATGCCAACCCATTCCATGATGACGTGGGCAAACCGACCGGCGCGGTGAATATCATGGTGGACATCTCCGACCATGGGCGCGCCGAGACCGCGCTTCGGGACGTGGACCGTCGAATCAATGAATTCCTGGCGATGCTGGCTCACGAACCGCCGAGCCCATTGGCCCCCATCCGCAGCGCCTTGCATCTGCTACGCCGCGACACGGACGAGGGCGTGGCATTGGAGCAGACCCGCGCGATGATGGAGCGGCAACTTCTGCAGATGGTACGGCTCGTCGACGATCTGGTGGACGTAGCGCGCATCGCGAACAACCAATTGGTGTTGTGCAAGGCTCGGGTTGAACTGGCGACTGTGTTGCAGGTCGCCATCGAAGCTGCCCGGCCCTTCATCGAGGAGTGCGGACACGAGCTGGTCCTCACGCTGCCGCCCGAGCCGATCTATCTGGAGGCCGATCAAGCCCGACTGGCGCAGGCGTTCTGCAGCCTGCTGGATAACGCTTCCAAGTACACGGAGCGGGGGGGTCCGATCTGGCTCACGGCAAAGCGAGAGGGCCATGCTGTTTTCGTGACGGTCCACGACGGCGGCATTGGAATCCCCGCCGGCATGCTGCGCAGGATCTTCGACCTGTTCACCCGGGTGGACGGGACGATGGAGCAGACCCGAGGTGGCCTGGGCCTCGGGTTGAGTCTGGCGCGAGCGCAGGTTGAAATGCATGGCGGGGACATCGAGGCTCGCAGCGAGGGCCTCGGCAAAGGCAGCGAGTTCGTTATCCGCCTGCCCCTCCTGCTGGAACCAATACCTGCTGATCCCCAACCCGCCTACGATGTGCTGGCGTCAGGTTCCCGGCGGACGTGCCGAGTTCTCGTGGTGGACGACAACCGGGACGCGGCGATGGCATTGGCTCTGGTCCTGCAGCACCTGGGCAATGAGACTCGCATGGCCCATGATGGGCCAGGAGCCGTGCAGGCCGCCGAGGAGTTCCGGCCCGATGCGGTGTTGCTCGACCACGACCTCCCCATCTTCAACGGCGACGAGGTCGCACGGAAGATCCGGGAACGACCGTGGGGACCGGCGGTCTACCTTATCGCCGTGACGGGCTGGGGGCAGGATGAGGACCGGCGCCGATCCGCAGAGGCGGGGTTCGATCTCCATTTGGTCAAGCCGTTGGATCATGCTGCACTGGAGACACTCCTGGCTGGGCTCCGAAACCAGCTGCCGCGCCCCTGAGATTCGCCCTCGCCATGGTCATGTCGTCCCCTCGCCGGAGGCAAGATGGATCAAGGACCCAAGTCCTACTGGGCTGAGTTCCTCGGCACTTTCGTCCTGTGCTTCATCGGGCAGGGGGCGATCGTCGTCAATCACATCGGTGGGGGTCAGCCGGGCCTGTTAGGGATCGCCATCGCATCGGGTCTGGCCATGGCGGTCATGGTCTCGGCGCTGGGTGCCACTTCGGGCGGACACTTCAATCCAGCGATCACGCTTGGATTCGTGGTGACAGGCCGGCAGTCGATGACCTCGGCGATCACCTACTGGATTTCGCAGATGCTGGGCGCCGTTGTCGCAAGCTTCGTCCTTCGTGCGGTGATGCCGGGCGAGGCAGGGGACATGGTGCACTACGGGGCTGCAGTGGTGGCGCCGGGCGTCGGCATGACCCAAGCCTTCCTGCTCGAGTTCGTGCTCACGTTCTTCCTGGTCACCGCCGTGTGGGGCACCACCGTGGATGAGCGTGGGCCACTGATCGGTGGGTTCGGCATCGGGCTATGTCTGCTCATGGGAATCCTTGTGGGCGGCCCCATCACCGGAGCGGCCATGAATCCTGCCCGGGCTTTCGGCGCAGCACTCGTGTCAGGCACCTGGGGTGCGCACGCGATCTATTGGCTCGGCCCGATGTTGGGCGGCGCCGCTGCGGCCCGCATGTATAACAGCGTCATCCTCAAACGATAGGTTTGCCATGAGCGAGAACGTCCATCCCGCCGCATTCATCACGCTCCCGCCCCGCGTCGTGATGTTCCTGTGCGTCCACAACTCCTCGCGCAGCCAGATGGCCGAAGGGTTCGCGCGTGCCCTCGCTCCGGCCGGGGTCGTGGTGATGAGCGGTGGCACCGAACCGGGCGGCGTGAACCCGCACGCGGTCACGGTCATGCAGGAGTCCGGAATCGACATCTCGGCACAGCGCTCGCAACACATTGACCTACTGCCATGGCAAGATGCCGACACCGTGGTCACGCTCTGCAGCGAAGCTGAAGTGGCCTGCCCGGTCCTACGGACCGAGGTGCGCCAGGTCCATTGGCCCTTGCCGGATCCTTCGCTCGCTCCGCCCGAGCGGGCGCTGGAAGTTTTCCGCGAAGTGCGCGAGGAGATTCGCTGGCGCGTGGCCTCGCTCTGGCCGCGCGGCGACTGATCAGCCGCGCCGCTCAGCGGTCAGCGCCTCGTGCTGACCCGCAAGGAAAGTTTCGCATTCCCTCACATCGTCCGGGCTGCCGATGAAGAGGGGCGTCCGCTGGTGCAAGGAACTCGGCGCGATGTCCATGATCCGCCGGGTCCCGTCGCTCGCAGCGCCGCCGGCGTGCTCGGCCACAAACGCCAAAGGCGCCCCTTCGTACAACAGGCGCAGCTTGCCGTTCGGATTCCTGCCATCACCGGGATACATGTAGATCCCGCCGTAGAGCAAGTTGCGATGGAAGTCAGCCACCAACGATCCCACATAGCGACCGCTGTAGGGACGCGCAGTGTCCTTGTCTTCCATTTTCAGCCAGTCCACGTAGCGCTTCATGCCATCGGGCCACTGGCGGTAGTTGCCTTCGTTCACACTGTAGATATGGCCCCGCTGCGGCGTCTGGATATTATTGTGGGACAGCAGGAACTCGCCGATGCTGGGTTCGTAGGTGAACCCGTGCACACCATCGCCGGTGGTGTAGACCAGCATGGTGCTGGAGCCATAGAGCACGTAGCCCGCGCATAACTGGCGGCGTCCCGCCTGCAGGCAGTCCTCGAGCGTGCCATGGCCCTTGCGCGTGATGCGCGGAAGGATGCTGAAGATGGTGCCGATGTTCACGTTGGCATCAATGTTGGATGAGCCATCGAGCGGATCGAAGTTCACGACGTACTTGCCGATCGGCGCGCCATCGGGCACTGGCACGATGCCCTCATCCTCCTCGGACGCCACCACTGCCAACTGCCCGGTGGAGCCCAGCACCGACATGATGGTCTCGTGAGCATACACATCCAACTTCTGCACCTTCTCACCCTGCACGTTCGTGGCGCCAGTCGCACCGGTCACATCTTCGAGCCCGGCCCGGATTACGGCCTTGTTGATCATCTTGGCGGCCAAGGCGATGTCCAGCAGCACGCTGGTGAACTGCCCGCTCGCCTCGGGGTGCTCGCGTTCCGTCTGAAGCACGAACTGCGAAAGCGTGATCGCTCGCTTCATGCGGCCCTCCGCGCTCAATCCGACAACCCGGTGACATCTTCGTGGTCCTTGGCGGCGCCCATGGTGTCACCGAACACAGGGAATGCCGAGGCCACGAACGGAGCGTATTTCTCCGCCGCGGCACGAGTATGCATGACTCGAAGGTTCTCGAGCAGGAACGTGAAACGCTCCTCGAGCGACTTGCCGATCGCCGCGCGCGCTTCCGCGGGCATACCCCACAGCTCGCGCTTGAACCGGCCAAGGGCCTTCTTGCGCACCTTGTAGAAGAACTGCTCGTCGGTGTCAGTGGCCTTGCGTTCGGCCGCCTCGCTCAGGCGCAGTTGGTCGTACATGGTGCGCTTGAGCGTCGCTGGCAATGCCGGGTGGTCGAGCACCATGTTCTGGAACTCGGTGGCCAGGTGCACCTCGCATGCGCCGCGCTTGGGGAACTCGCCGAACAGTTCGCTCGGCAGCGTCGAGGCGCCGTGCTGGACTGCCCCGGCGAACCCGTACTTCTCGCGCGACAGTTTGCTCAGTGCCTCCAGCGTGTCGAAGTCCAGCTTGACCTCGGCCACGGTCCCATCCGGCAAGGGGATGCCGCCGTGGCTGGTGCCGGTCTGGATCGAGATCTTGCTCATGCCGGGTTTGCCAGGAGCTTGCTTGGCCAGTGCCGAGTTGAACACTTGGACGAATGCCTCCAACTCCTCGGCAGTGGAGTTCTTGCCACCGACTTCACCAATCTCGCCGCCCACCGAGACATGCATGCCAGCGGGCTCGTGCTTGCGGATGAAGGCGGTGATCTCGGCGCATAATGTACCGTTCACCATTTGTTGCTCAGCGTGAGTCGGCTTGTCGAGGTCGACCAGCGTGGAAGTGTCGACATCGATGTTGTAGAAGCCGGCCGCGAGCGCTTCCTTCGCCAGCGCGAGCACCGTGGCCATCTCGGCCCTGGGATCGGCCACATACTTACTGGCGCTGATCTGAAAGTGGTCGCCTTGGATGAAGACCGGCCCGGTCCACCCCTCACGCAACGCCGCCGCCATGATCACGAACGCATATTCAGCCGGACGTTGGTCGGTGTAGCTGATCTCCGAGCGCGCGATCTCGATGAGCACTGCTCCCGCGTCCAACTTTCTGCGCGCGCGGAACAAGGCGCACGCCGTGTCATAAGTGATCGCACGGATGTTGATGGCCGGCACGGTGAAGGTGGCGGGCAGCTCGCCGCGCCCGCGGGCCATGTAGAGCTCGTGGATCGAGGCGGGATACAGGCCCGCCGAGCGACACTGGTCCATCACCCCCTGAAGGGCGGCTTCCTTCAGCGGGCTTGCACCGAACACTCCGGTCCAGACCAGGCGGTCGAGCGCGTCGGGGTTGCCGGTGACCAACACGGCAACGGCCTGCCGGACTTCGTCCAGGGATTTCAGCTCGAGGTTGTCCATGATCGTGGGCGTCCTATGCTCGGCGCGACTCGGCGTCCATGCACGCCCAAGCAACGTGGTGAGGGGGAAGGGTGAGGGTCACCCCGGGATTATAGTCGGGCGCCCGGTGGAGCGACTACCCGGAATGCACTCCCAGCGCCACGATCCCCTCGCGGTCCTCGAGCAGCTCGGGAAAGCGTTGCGGGTCGAAGCTCGAGATCCCCGGGGCACGCTTCCACGACAGCAGTTCCGCCAGGTCCTGCGTGCACGCGGTCGCCATGCTCATGCCGTGCCCGGTGAAGCCGGCGCAGATGGCCAAGTGATGCGAGGCATCGAGCCAGCCCACCAACGGGCGCCCGTCGCGTGCAAAGCCCATCGTACCGGCCCAGCGGTATTCGATCGGGGCGCCGCCCGGGACGAGTTCGGCAAGGCCCTTCTCGATCGCGTGCTGGATGGTGTCGGTGGGGATCGTGTCGTAGCCATTCTCGGAGTCGATATCCACATCGCGCCAACCGCCGATCAACAGGCGGCGGTCCGGCGTCTGGCGCCAGTACTGGTAGCCCCAATGCGCGTAGGTCGGGCGCTCGGCGAACAAGGTGTCGAGCGGCGCCGTGGCCAGCATCTGTCCGCGCCGGGGTGCGATGATCGAACTCAGGTTGGGCAGAAGTTGCGGGGTGTAGGCGTTGGTCGCGATCACGAGCGTCCGCGCGCGCGCGATCCGTTCGCCAACGCGCACCTCCCATAGCCCGCCGTGCCAGCGCGCGCCGGTCACACGCGAGTGCGCATGGATGCGTGCGCCTTTCTTGATCGCTTCGATCGCCAAGCCATGCAGGAACTTGACCGGATGGATCTGACCATCCTCGGGCACTTCGAACGCAGCGTGAAAGTGACCTGCTGCGTGCGCGGGCAACACGTCGATCAGGCCGACCTCGCGCATGGGGAATCCGTCGTGGCGCAACTCGGGGAGTGCACCGCGCAGGTCCTCGGTCTCCTCGATCGTGCGTGTCAGGCGCAGGCTGCCCGTTTGCTGATAATCGCAATCGATTGACAGCGACTGTGCAAGGTGCGCCAAGCGCTGATGCGAGCGTCGGCCGATCTGGAGCACCGAACGCGCACCATCACGGCCCCAGATCGCGATGCGCTCGGAGTATGGCTCGGCGGGCGCGGCGAGCAGGAAGCCGGCATTGCGACCACTGGCCTCTCCCGCAATCGGGCCGGCATCGAGCACGCCAACCAAGGCGCCCTGATCGGCAAGGGTGTAACCCAGCGTCACACCTGTGATGCCGCCGCCCACGACGAGCACATCGACATCGAGATCGGAATCGAGCGGCGCGAAGTCGTGCTGCGGAGCAGCCCACCAGTAGGGCGTGTATGGCTTGGAGGATTCGGTCATGCCGCCATCTTGCCGCCGGAGCCGGGTGGGGAGCAAGTCGAACGAACCCTGTCGGCCCTGCGGCGTTGACACCCGCAGCGCCAGCGGCTTCAATCCGTGCGAATCCCCCGAGTCACCCACCCTTCAGGCACGGCAAGGAATACCCTTGGACGCCCCCGAGACTGTGATCTGTCGTCTCACCGTGAATGGTGACCGCATGGAGTGCGCGGTGACCCCCGGCACCACGTTGCTGGAAGCGCTCCGCTATGGCCTGGGCCTGACCGGCTCCAAGCAGGGCTGCGACAAGGGCGATTGCGGGGCGTGCACGGTGTTGGTGGATGGGCATCCGGTCCTGGCGTGCATCTCGCTGGTGCTGGCGCACGAGGGCCGCGGCATCCGCACGGTCGAGGGATTGGCGACCAAGGGCATCCCGCATGCGCTCCAGGACGCATTCGACCGAACCGGTGGGGCGCAATGCGGCTTCTGCACGCCGGGCGTACTCATGAGTGCATGCGCGCTATTGGAGCGCAATGACGCGCCCACGCGTCATGAGATCGCCGAGGCGCTCTCGGGCAATCTCTGCCGCTGTACGGGCTACACCAAGATCTTCGAGGCCGTGGAGTTGGCGGCGAGTGAGATGCGGGAGCGCGCATGAGCGAGGCCGGCAACAAGTCCTCCGCGGATCCCAAGGATGCTATGGCGATTCCCAAGGGGCGAGTGATGCCACGGCCCGATCGGCTGTCGCCGCCGGTCTGGGAAGGCGGGCGCACCGCGCCCCCCCATGGTGAGTTTCGCACCATTGGCAAACGCAATCGCAAGGTCGAGGGGCTGGCCAAAGTCACCGGCCGCGCCATTTACGCTGACGACATCTCACTGCCGCGCATGTTGCACGCGAAGCTCCTGCGCAGCATCCATGCGCACGCGCGCATCATCGCGATCGATGCCAGCCAGGCGCTCGCCATCCCCGGTGTGCACGCCGTCATCACCGGCAAGGACCTACCGACCTACTTCGGCATCATTCCCTGGACCGAGGACGAGCAGGCCCTGTGCGAGGACAAGGCGCGCTATGTGGGCGATGCCATCGCCGCCGTGGCCGCTGACACCGAATACCTGGCCGAAGAGGCGCTGCGGCGAATCAAAGTCGAATACCAAGTGCTGCCCATCGTGCACGACATCGACACCGCCTTGGCGCACCCCGAGTGGCAGGTGAACGAGAAGGCGTCCGAGGGCAATCTCAGCAAGCATGTGCACCTGGAGTTCGGCCCGGTCGATGACCTGCTCGGCGCCAGCGACGTGGTGGTGGAAGGGGACTACTGGTACGAAGGCAACACGCACGCACCGATCGAGCCGCACTGCTGTGTGGCGGAGTTCGATGCCACGGGCTTGTTGACCATGTGGTCGAGCACCCAGGTCGCGCACTACCTGCACCGCGACCTGGCCAAGGTGCTGGGCCTGCCCACGCAGCGCGTGCGCGTGATCCAGCCGGTGGTGGGCGGGGCGTTCGGCGGCAAGAGCGAGCCGTTCTCGCTGGAGTTCTGCGCCGCCAAGCTCAGTATGCTGACGGGGCGCCCGGTGAAGATCCTGTACACGCGCGAGGAAGTCTTCTACGCCCACCGCGGTCGCCATCCGATGCGCATGCACTACCGCACTGGAATCACCCGGGACGGCAAGCTCACCGGCACCGATGCGCGCATTCTGATCGATGGCGGCGCCTACAGTTCGTTCGGGTTGGTGACCACCTATTATTCGGGTCAACTGCTGACCGCGCCCTACGCGATGCCGGCTTACCGGTTCGATTCCACGCGCGTATTCACAAACAAACCGTGCTGCGGCCCCAAGCGCGGACACGGTTCGGTGCAGCCCCGATTCGCCTTCGAGTGCCAGCTCGATAAGATGTCGGAGGCGATCGGCCTCGATCCGATCGAAGTGCGCCGCCGCAACTTCATCGGGCCGGATACCAGCACGGTGAACGGCATGCGCGTCACTTCGAACGGATTCCTGGACTGCTTATCCGCAGCCGAACGGGCCTCGGCGTGGAAGGACAAGTTCCGCAAGCTCCCCTATGGTCGCGGCGTGGGAGTGGCGGGCAGCATGTACATCAGCGGTACCAACTACTGCATTTACCCAAACGAGATGCCCCAGTCGGCGGTGCAGTTGAAGCTCGATCGATCCGGGCGCGCCACAGTCTTCTCGGGCTGCTCGGACATCGGTCAGGGCGTGGACTCGGTGCTGGCGTACATCGTCTGCGAGGAACTGGGGCTGGAGCTGCGCGACGTGCGCGTGTTGGCCGCCGACACGGACCTGACCCCGGTGGATCTGGGCTCATATTCGAGCCGCGAGACTTTCATGGTGGGCAACGCCTGCCTCGATGCGGCGCGGCACCTGCGCGAGAAGATCGCCGAAACGCTTGCGCACGTGTGGGGCTGTGGCAAGGGTGAGGTGGTATTGGCAGACGGCATTGCTTGCGCCACGAGCGATCCCACGCGCTGCGTGATGAGCGTGAAGGATGCCTTCCAGGCCGCCGAGGCGCGCCACGGTACTCTGGGTTCGGTGGGTTGGTACCAGAGTCCCCAGCTGGGAGGGGATTACCGTGGCGGCACCATCGGCGCTTCGCCCGCGTATTCTTTCACCGCGCACGTCGCCGAGGTGGAATGCGATCCGGAGACAGGCATCGTTCACGTGAAGAAGATCTGGGTGGCGCACGATTGTGGTCGCGCGCTCAGCCCGGTCGCTGTCGAAGGACAAATGGAAGGTAGCGCCTACATGGGTTTCGCCGAGGCGATCCTGGAATCGGGCACCTACAAGCCCGCGGCCGCTGGTCACCCGCATGGCCTCCACCACGGTCCCAACCTGTTGGACTATCGCCTGCCCACCTCGCTCGACACGCCCGAGTTGGAGGCGCTCATCATCGAATCCGTGGATCCCGAGGGCCCCTACGGCGCCAAGGAGGCCGGCGAGGGCCCGCTGCATCCCAGTGTGCCGGCCATCGCCAATGCCATCCACGATGCGCTGGGCATCCGCTGCGACGCGTTGCCGTTCTCGCCGCCCTCGGTGCTGCGCCTGCTGCGAGCGAGCGATGCCCGCGCGTCATGGGAACGCGCGCGCGCCGGGCTGCAGCGCGATGCGGTGCGAGCCTGACGTGCTGACCCTGCCGCTGTATCAGTGGCTGCGACCCACCTCGATCGACGAAGTCCTGCGAGTGCTGGCCGAGCATCCGGGCGAATGCCTGCTGGTGGCGGGCGGCACCGACGCGGTACCGAACATGAAGCATCGCCTGCACGAGCCCCGACGCGTCGTCAGTCTGGGCGGCGTGCGCGACCTGCACTTCGTGCGGGAGGACGATGCGGGCCTGCACCTTGGACCAGGTCTGACGCTGCGTGAGTTGGCCGAGCACCCGCGCGTCCGCGAGTCGCTGCCCGCGCTGGCACGGGCGGCCTCACTGGTGGCGTCGCCACAGATTCGCAATATGGGTACGCTGGGCGGCAACCTGTGCCTGGACACACGTTGCACCTATTACAATCAGACCTACTTCTGGCGCGAGGCGCTGGGGTTCTGCCTCAAGAAGGACGGGCTGCTCTGCCATGTGGTGCCGCAGGGAAAGCGTTGCGTCGCGGCGCATTCTTCCGATGTCGCGCCCATGCTGATTGCACTCGGCGCCCAGGTCGAGATCGCAAGCAGCACCGCTCGGCGCACCATCGCAGTCGAGGACTTCTTCGTGGGCGATGGAGTGCATAACAATGTGCTGGTGCCAACCGAGATGGTCACAAAGGTGTGGGTGCCGGCGGCATCGTTCGGCATGGAAATGGCCTACCAGAAGCTCCGGCCCAGGGGCGCGATCGACTTTCCCATGTTGTCGGTTGCAGTAGCCGCCCGACGCGAAGGGGACTCCATCGCCATGGTTCGCATCGTGGTCAGCGCGCTTGGCGCCAAGCCGCGCGTGATCGGCCAACTTGATGCGCTCGCCATGGGCCAGATACCCGATGAGGCGCTGTTCGAGCGCGTTGGGGCCGTCGCCCATAAGCAGTGTCATCCGCTCACGAATGTGCCGTATGACCACGAGTGGCGCCACGAGATGGTGCCGGTATTCGTCAGGCGCGCATTGCGCGATGCCTTTGGGAAGGCCTGATCATGGACGCTGAACGCCCGCAAGATGCTGCGCGCTCCGAAGCGAGCCTTGCCGCATTCACCGGCGCCCGCGAGGCGGATGTCTGGGCTGCGCTCGCTGCATGGCGGAGCGAGGGCCGGCGCTTCGTGTTGTTGACGGTGGTGGAGTCGCGCGGATTCACCCCACAGAAAGCCGGTGCGCACATGTTGTTGGCGGCCGACGGCGAGACGGTGGGCACGATCGGCGGAGGTGCTATCGAACACGAAGCCCTGCGCGAAGCCGCCACGCTGCTTGCATCGGACAAGGTCGCGTGCACGGTCAAGAAGCACCTGACGCAGGAGTTGGGGATGTGTTGCGGTGGCGAGATGGTGGTGTACCTCGAGGTGCTCGAGGCCATGCCGCAATTGTTCGTGTATGGAGCCGGCTATCTGGCGCGTCCCATGGCGGCGTTGGCGGCCGGCACGGGCTTCCGGGTGACGGTGGTGGACGCGCGGCCCGAGTGGGCGCAGCCGCAGCGGTTCCCTACCGCGGCCCTGCGTTGCCAGGATCCCGAGGACCATGCCCGCTCGCTCGAGCGTACCGAGGCCGACTTCGTGGTGGTCACGACGCATGACCATGCGCTCGACCAGCGACTCGTGCAGTTGTTGTTGGCCAAGCCATTTCGCTTCGTGGGCATGGTGGGCTCGCTCGCCAAGCAGCGGAAGTTCGCATTGCGCCTTCGCGCGCGTGGATTCACCGACGAACAGATCGCCCGGATGCGCACGCCCCTTGGACTCGCCATCGGCGCACAGACGCCGGAGGAGATCGCCGTGAGCGTGCTCGCCGAACTCATCGCCGTCCGCCGTGGCGGCGCACCCGAGCGCGGTTGGGTGCCCAGGAACCGCAATCTCGAGGACAAGGCCGCCGAGCCGCAGGCACCGGCGCTGGAAAGGACGACGTCATGATGGTGGGGGTGCTGCTGGCGGCCGGCGCAGGCACGCGCATGGGCGGGAACAAGGCGACGACACAGCATAAGGGGCTGTCGTTCCTGGTGCATGGGGTGAGGCACCTGTGGGCGGCCTGCGATGTGGTGGTCGTGGTGCTGGGCCATGATGCCAAGCGGGTGCAGAAAGAAGCCGAGGAAGAGTTCGTGAGCCTTGTGGACTCGGGTGCGCTGACCGCGGATCTGCACGAGGCGCAGCAGCACGGCGCCAAGGATCTGGAGTTGCGATTCGCGGTGAACGCGGGCTGGAAGGCCGGCATGTTGTCCTCTGCCAAAGTCGGGCTTGCCGAGGGGCTGCGCTCGCGCCCGGATGCGTTGCTGGTGCTGCCGGTCGACCATCCGAAGATCAAGGGCGCCACGGTTGCAGCGATCGGCGGCATGATGCGCGAGGCATTGGGCGCCGCAGGCAAGAAGGGCAGCAAGTCGCGCGATGGATTCGCATACGCGCTCGTGCCGCGCTACAAGGGGCACCGCGGGCACCCGCTGGCATTGTCGCCGCTGTTGGCCCGAGCCATCGTCAAGGACCACGTCGCGCGCGATCTGGGCGACGCCGTTCGGCGCCAGTGCCGCTTGGTGGGCTACTGTGATGTCAAGGACGGCGGAATCATCGCCAACATGAATACGCCGAAGTCCTGACCCACCCCATCGCCGCGCCGCCCCGCTCGGGCTCACTCGTGCGGCGAGGTCGTCCCGGGCGGGTGCGGGGTGAGGCGCCCCATGCACCAGAGCGCCCCGTCCTGAATCCGAAGTGCCAGCGCCGTGAGCTGCGCGCCCCGGCACGGTCCCTCGATGCACAAGCCACTGCGCGGGACGTACCGCGCTCCGTGATGCCGACACACGAGCAGCCCTTCGGCGGCGTCGAGCACCTGGCCATCGCCATACGACAGTGATCGCGCCTGATGTCGGCAGCTGTCCACATAGGCGTACACCTCGCCCTGCCACCGCACCGCGAAGGCATCGCGCAATACGTCATCCAATAGGAAGCGGAACCGAACACTGGCTCCCTCGGCGAGCGCGGATGCGTCGGTCAGCACCACGCACGGTGGCTGCATGGTCACTCCAGTGCGTTGAATGGGCCTGGCACCAGCGGGGACAGCGGTCGCAGTGGCTGAATCGCAGCCACCAACTTCTGCATGGCGATGGTGGCACTCGCTTCGTCGGTCCCTGTGAAACCCAACACCAGCCCGGAACGTCCTTCGCGCCGGCACCGATAATGCGAGAGGGGCATGCAACAGACGCCCGCTTGCTGCGCAGCTTCAGCGGCGGCCTGATCGTCCACGGCCGAGAGGAAGTAGGCCACATGACTCATGCCGCCGTGGCGCAAGGGCACCTCGAACAAGTCTCCTGCGTAGCGCGCCGCAATCGAGCGGAAATGGTGCATCCGGGTACGATAAAGCTGGCACATGCGACGCACATGACGGCCCAAGTGTCCCTCGGAAATGAAATCGGCCAACACCGCCTGCTGCCAACCCGGAGACTGGCGGTCCATGAACTCACGCGCCCTGACCAACGCCGGCACGAGGTCCAAAGGCGCGACGATGTATCCCAGCCGCAGCGAAGCGAACAGGATCTTGCTGAAGGTTCCGAAGTAGAGCGTGCGATGGTTGGTGTCGATTCCCAGCAACGCGGCGTGCGAATGGCCCTCGTAGTGGAACTCGCTCGCGTTGTCGGCTTCGAGGATCCACGCGCCAGCCTGCTCGGCCCACTGCAGCAGGGCCATGCGCCGTGACAGGCTCATGGTGACGCAGGTCGGGTTGTGGTGCGACGGGGTGACATAGGCAAGTCGCGCACGAGGCGCGGCTGCGATCCCTTCGCTCACGACCATCCCGTCGTCATCCACCGATACGGGAACCACCCGCGCGCCTGCCATCTCGAACGTGGCGCGGGCGGCGAAGTACCCGGGATCCTCGACCCATGCTTGGTCGCCCGGATCGAGCAGGACCCGCGAGGCCAGGTCGAGCGATTGCTGCGAGCCCGAGACGATGAGGACCTGCTCTGCGGTGCAGTGGGCACCTCGGTATGCGCCCAAGTGTGCCGCGATCGCCTGGCGCAGCGGCAGATAGCCCTGCGGATCGTCGTAGGACAGCATGCGCGCCGAGGCGTTGCGAAGCCGGCGGTCGCTCAGGCGTCGCCAGATGTCCATGGGGAAATGGTCGAGCGCCGGTAGCCCGGGATTGAATGCGTCGGCCTCGATCAGCGCCGCGTCTCGGAGCGCCGGGGTGCTACGAAAACGCTCAGCCGCCTTGGATATCTCCCGCCGGGCGATGTCCAAGGCGGCCAGCATCGGTGACAGGGTCGTCTTGCCATCCATGCGCTCTGGCCCCGAACGGGATACGAAAGTGCCCGAGCCGGCGCGGCCCTCGATGTAGCCTTCGGCCATCAGTTGTTCATAGGCCGCCAGCACGGTGTTACGTGAGAGCCGGGTCACGCTCGCAAGTTCGCGGCTGGCCGGGATGCGCGAGCCCGCAGGGAGCCGGCCCTCGAGAATCGAGCGGCGCAACTCGTCGTAAAGTTGGCGATGCAGCGGCTCTTCCGAGTCGGGGTCCAAAGTGAACCCGCGAAAGTGGGTGGGGAGGACGCTGCGCGGCATTGGGTAGGGACCTCGCCTTTCCGGTGAGCTGAAAAGTGGCCCTTACAGATTAGGGTGTTATGGGGCATGATTCCAGACCAGTCTGGCCCAGGACCCCATTGCGCCCCCCCAAATGCCATCGAACAGGAGCACGCGTGCCCACAAGTTCCAGCCCCGCGCAGATCGCCGTCTTCGGGAGCAGCAGCGTGCAACCGGACGAACCCGCTTATGGGGAGGCCCGTCGGCTGGGTGCCGAACTGGCACGTCGCGGCGCCACGGTCATGACGGGTGGTTACGACGGTGCCATGGCGGCGTGCTCACAGGGGGCCCACGAGGTAGGCGGGCATGTGGTGGGCGTGACGGTCGAAATGTTCGAGGGGCGCGGCCCGGTCAATCGCTGGGTGCGGGAACGCGTGCACACCGAGACGCTGTTCGAACGCCTGGACTATCTGGTCCACCGCGCGGACGGATTCGTGGCCGTCGCGGGCAGCGTTGGCACGCTGACTGAAGTCTTCCTCATCTGGAGTCTGCTCGGGGTCGAGGCGCGCAAGGCGGCACCGTTGGTGTTGATGGGGACGCAATGGCATGCTTGGCTCGATCTGCATCGGGGTCCGGGGTTCGTGCCCGAGCGCCTGTTTCAGTTGATCGAGGTGGCCGACACGCCCGAGGAGGCCGCCGATCGGGTGATGGCGCGACTGGCCAGCACTGTCCCGACGGCGGGCGAATGAGCATGCTGCCCACGCAGGTCGACCCCTTGTTGGCATTCCGGCGTTACTTTCCCACGGTCGAGCGCACCTTGCACTTCGCCTCGCACACGCTGGGCGCGATGCCGGCCGAGGTCGAGGATGCGTTGCTCGAGTACACGCGCGCTTGGCGCGACCGCGGCATCCGCGCCTGGGAAGAGAAGTGGATGGCGGTCCCCACGCAGGTGGCCAGCTCGCTCGAACGTCTGATCCACGCCGAGCCCGGAAGCGTCTCGCTCCATCCGAACGTCACCATCGCGCAGTCGGTGGCGTTCTCGTGTGTGGACTTCGCCCCGGACCGCAATGAAGTGGTATGCACGGCGGAGGACTTTCCCTCCGAGCTGTATTTATACGAAGGCTTCGAACGGCGCGGCGCCCGCGTGGTGCGCGTGTCTGCGTGCGAAGACCGGCGCATGCTCGAAGCCGATATCGTTGCGGCCATCACCGAGCGCACTGCAGTGGTGGCCATCAGCATGGTTTTGTTCCGCACCTCGCAACTGCTCGACCTCGCGCCCATCCTTCGGCGCGCGCGCGAAGTGGGCGCGCTGACGGTGATCGATGCCTACCAAGCGGTGGGCGTGGTCGATGTGGACGTGCAAGCGTTGGGTGTGGACTTTCTCGTGGGCGGCTCGATCAAGTGGTTGTGTGGCGGGCCGGGAACGGGCTATCTATATGTGAGCCCGCGGGTGCACTCCGCCATGCGACCCGCGCTGACTGGCTGGTTCGCGCACGAGCATCCGTTCGAGTTCGATTCTGGCCCGCAACAACTGCACGGCGGCGAGCGCCGGTTCTGGAACGGTACGCCGTGCATTCCCGCCTACGTGGCCGCCCGCCCGGGTTTTGCGCTCATTGCAGAGATCGGCGGTGCAGCCATTCGCGAGAAGTCGCTGCGACTCACCGGGCGCATGCTGGATCTGGCCAGGGAATATGGACTCCGCGTGGTCTCGCCAATCGAGCCGGAGCGCCGCGCGGGTGTGGTGTGCCTCGATGTGCCGCACGCGGACCGGGTCTGCGACCGGCTGTTGGCGAGCGATGTGCTGATGGACTACCGCCCTGGCGTGGGGCTGCGCCTTTCGCCTCACCTTTATACGCGTGATGATGAGGTGGACGAGGTCATGAGCCGAGTGCGCGACTTCGCGCGGCTGGAGGTCTGATGGATCCCCGGAGATACTCACCCTCGGAGCCGCCCGCGCCGAGCCACCGACCCTCCACCCTTGAATCGTGGCGGAGCAGCGGCTTGGTGCTGGTGGTGGATGATGAGCCCACCGTGCGTGACGTAGCCGCGGAACTACTCGAAGTGATGGGCTTGACGCCTCACGCCTGCGAGTCCGGGGAAAGCGCCATTGCCTATTTTCGCCAACATGCGAGCGAGGTGCGGATGGTGTTGTTGGACGCGCGCATGCCCGGGCTGGATGGCGAGCAGACATTGCGCGAGTTGCAGAAGTTGCGTCCCGATGTCCGCGTGGTGTTGTCGTCCGGCCTGACCGATCCCGGCGCTGCGGGGGAGTTCATCGAGGGCGAGTTGGCGGGCTTTTTGCGGAAGCCCTTCGAGCTGGAAGAGTTCGCCGACGCCGTGCGGGCCGCGCTCGAAAGTGACGCCACGGGACTGTGAGCGGGCATGGATATCCGCATGCCCGATGCGTTAGACTGCCCACGAACGCAATGCGCCCCGCTGGCACGCACCCACTGCTGCAAGGAGACGCCATGGAAACGGCGACGGCCGAGACCCAGACCTTGAATATCGTGCGCGCCCCCAAGGTTTACCTGGTCGGCCGCCAGATGGTGAGCGAGACCGAAGTGCAGCGTTTCCTGGCCGACGAAGGTCTGTCCTGGAGCACCGACACTGAAGTCGGCGCCGAGCGACTGGCCGAAATGGCCGGCCGCGTGTGCTATATGAGCTACGGCAAGGGCCGCAAGACCAACAACGAGTTCCTGCAGCACATCATCGAAGTCGGGCACGGTTCGGTACTGGAACACAGCGTGTTCAGCTTCTTGATCACGGGCGTTTCGCGCTCTTTCACGCATGAGCTGATCCGGCACCGGCACTTCTCTTACTCACAACTGTCGCAGCGTTACGTGGACGAGAGCGACTCGGACTTCGTGGAACCCGATGTGATCGCCGCCGACCCTGAACTGCATGCCATCTGGGTCGAAGGCGTGCAAGCCACGCGCGCCGCATACGACAAGCTGGTGCACGGGCTGGAAGACAAGTTCACCGACGTCCCCGAGAAGACGCTGCGCCGCAAGCTGGCGCGTCAGGCCGCGCGTTCCATTCTTCCGAACGCCACCGAGACCAAGATCGTCGTGACCGGCAACGCGCGCGCCATGCGGCACTTCGTGGAACTGCGCGGCAGCGAGCACGCTGACGTGGAAATCCGCAAGGTCGCGGTGGAGATGCTGCGCATCCTGATGCGAGAGGCCCCGAGCGAGTTCTGTGACTACACCTTCGAGACCCTATCCGACGACAGCGTGGCCACGCGCACCACGCATCCCAAGGTCTAGAGCGTGGACGCGTCGCGCGACGCGCAATTGCAGCGGCGGCCGGTCACCAAGGTGACCGGCCGTTCGCGTGTGTGCGAGGAAGACGCCCTGGCCGTGGAGC
>JBDSKE010000240.1:0-12040 GCA_039917105.1 Candidatus Eiseniibacteriota bacterium
GGTCCATACCATCCCATCGCCCGGCCGAGGTAGTTGGCGACTAACGCGCCACCGATGCCGATCAAGACCGTGACGATGAAGCCGCCCGGATCCTTGCCAGGCATGATGAACTTGGCGAGCAGCCCGACAACGAATCCGATGATGATGCTCCAGACGATGTTCATGGTCATTTTCTCCTTAGCGATTGCGTGGGGTCTTGGTGGAGCGAGTGGTGCCGCTCGAACGGCGAGCCGGGGCCATGGAACCTTCGTCCCCATCCTCGTCTTCGAGATCGACATTCTCTTCGCTACTCAGCGCTTCGGTGTTCAACTTCACAGCAAGCTCCGTCAACTTGTGATCGGTGGTGCCTTCCTCGTCCAACGTCTGCTGCAGAAGATGACGCGCCTTGTCCTCACCCATCACCTGCGCCCAGGTCCGCAGACAGCCGTAGGTGGCCATCTCGTAATGCTCGACCTTCTGGGCAGCGGCGATGAGAGCGGCATCCCGCAATCCAGGGACACCGAATTCCTCCATCAGTTCTTCGCCCTCAGCAAGCAGGCCGACCATCGCCTTGCACGTTTTGCGGGCGGGCGTGACATCGATGAGTTCGAACACCTTCTCCAGGCGCACGATGTGCTCGAGGGTCTGCTTGAGATGACTTTCGAACCCAGCGACCAGCGCCTCGGAGGACGCCGCCTTGATGAGCTTGGGCAACGCCTTGGTGATGCGATGTTCAGCGTCATAAGTATCCTTGAGCTCATCAATGAAAAGGTTCCTGAGAGTCTTGGCTGCCATAGTGTTCTCCTTTCGGTGTGCGGAACGAGCGGCCCTTCTTCGCGCATCGGGAATAGCAAGGAAGGGACCAAACTGATTCGCACCCGCGGGCGGGTGAGCCATGCTCTGGCACAATGGGTTAGCGGGCCGGGCCGCGATTTCGGAATGTAGAAACTCCTCCGGCGCGCGCCGGGAGGACATTCCTACTCTCGGCCCTGCTCCGCCCGCAGGGAATCGCGAGCAAGCGCCAGATGCTCACGGACGGAAATCGCTTCGGGGTCCACCTTCTGCGCCGACTCCAGCTTCCGCACCGCATCGCCCCAGTGCCCCTCGCTCAGGTCGATGAGGGCCAGCATGTGAAGCGCCTGGCTGTTCTGGCGGGATTCCTGGACCTGCCGTGCGAGCTCGGCACGGATCCCACGACGTGCGACGGAGTCCGAATAAGCCATGTTCCCCAGGCGTCCCCGCTCGGATAGGCCGGCCCTGAAAATGCGGAAGCGCTCGCGTTCCGCCAAGTCCGCCATCGGGCCCTGGCGCCGAAGGTACAGCGCAGAGAGGTCATCGAGGAACACCAGACGCCAAGTGGAGTCGGCATCGAGGATGTCAAGGATATCGAGGGTCTTGATGTCGTCTCTCGGGACCCGTCTGGCAACCACATAGTCGAATCGATACTTGCGGTCCAGTTGGCGCCAAGCGTTCGAATCGTTCCATGCGTACGCGTACAGGAGGCGATCCTCGCGCGTGCCGGATTGATGGATGTCCATGAAGGGCAGGCGCGTGCGATCGGGATGGAAGCGCCAGAGCAGATAGCCCGCTTGCTCGTACACGCTCGCGCAACGCCCGCGCACGCCGTGCTGTTCGATCCAGTCGCAGGCCCCGACCGGGTACATGGACCACAGGAACCCGTATCCCAGGTTCAAGGGGCGGGTGGTGAGTTCAGGAGTGATCGCCGCAACCAGGCAGGCCGAAGTGACGAACGTGCGCGTCGCAGCGGGCCGCAACACGCCCGGCAGGCGCCAGGTGCGACACCACTCCGCCAGGTCGCGCGCGAAGAAAGGGGCGACGGCCACGGCAAGGAATCCCACGAAACGCTGTGACGGAAGTGCCAAGCCCAAAAACAGCACATAGACCACCCACTGCACGCGGTCCCCGCGACGCCCCACCACCCGGGCAAGAGCCAAGCCCACAATCAAGGCGATCCACACGGGGAAGCCGTCACGCATGTGCACCTTCCACACCACTGGCTTCAGTTCCCCGATGGTGCTGTAGATGGGCTCGTGTCGCCAGTACAGGAAGTACTCGAAGGGTTGCCACAGCGCTCGCCATCCGAATGGATTCGCGAAGGAGACCGCGACGCTCGCCAAGAACACCTTGAAGAGTTCGAGCGGGCGCGCCGCGCGCTCGCCTCCCCGGGCGCTGATGAGTCCCTCGACCGCGTAGGTGCCGGTAAGGACGAGGCCCAAGTAATAGGAGATGTGCGTATTGGCCCATAGGAGCGCGATGGGGACGAGCCACCAGATGCCCCGGTGGGGCCGGCCCTCGCTCGCCGCGGCGCGCTGTCCTTCGAGCACCCACAACTGTGCCGCCATGAGCAACACCACGAGCGTCTCGGGCCGGGCCTGGGAGCGCATGCGGAACAAGAACGCGCACCACACCAAGGCCACGAACGGCGCCAGGCCGCGCGCACCCATGCGGCGGGCGGTGAAATAGCCGAACGCGGCAACGCCCAGAGCGGTCAGCCAGCGCCACAGGAACAGGCCATGCACGCCGCCCACCGCCCAGAATGGATACAGGAGCGCGCGGTAGAGCCACGAAGGCAGCACATCGGGGGCGCCGTAGGTGGGCCACGACCAGAGCTGCGTGTGCGGGATCGAGTGCGACTCCCAGATCTTCTGTCCCACGGTCAGGTGCTGCCACAGGTCGGGGTCGTAGATCGGGTAGGTGACCGACGCCACGATGCAGAGCGCCGCGACAGCGGCCATCACGGCCAGTGCGCGACCGGTGACCGGTGGCACGCTCAGGGAAGGACCTGCACCCGCACGATGCGGCTGCCCTG
Source organism: Candidatus Eiseniibacteriota bacterium (assembly GCA_039917105.1). Lineage (GTDB taxonomy): Bacteria > Eisenbacteria > RBG-16-71-46 > RBG-16-71-46 > RBG-16-71-46 > CAIXRL01. Next base: position 2,810 of record JBDSKE010000240.1, read on the forward strand.
CGTGATGCGGCGCGCCACCTCGAGTCCATGCGTGACGCGCGCGAAGATGGTGTAGCGGCCGTTCAAGTGGGGTTGCGGCGAGAGCGTCACGAACCATTGGCTGCCGCCCGTGTCTTTGCCCGAGAGCGCCATGCCCACCTTGCCGGTCTCGTAGCGCAGCGGGTTGTACTCGCACCGGATGGTATAGCCGGGGCCGCCCGAACCCGTGCCGGTAGGGTCGCCGTCCTGGATCACGAAGTCGGGCACGACCCGATGCACGCGCAGGTCGTTGAAGTAACCTTTGCGAGCAAGCCGCACGAAGTTCTTGACCGTCTGCGGCGCCTCGGCCGTTTCGAACGCCCATTCCATCACGCCTTCGCTCGTGGTGATCACGGCGCGCGACTCGCGTGGCGGGTCGGCAAAGTCCGGGGAAAGGGCCGCGCTCCGCGCGGGCGCGGGGTTGGCCCGCTCGACGCTGTCGGCGAATGCTGCGCCCGCCAGCGTGCGCAACGCATCGCGGATCGAGATGCGCGCATCGGGCTCGGCGTCCATGCCGCGCGAGCGGTGGGCGTTGGCGAGCGCCACCACGCTCAGGGAATCGCCGGCATCTGCCAGGGCGCCCGCCGAGGCGGCCACCACCAGCACGTCGGGATCGTCCAGACCGGCGCGCAGGCGCGGCAGCAGCGCATCGAATGCCGGCAGGTGCAGCCGCCCGATGAGTAGGCCGGCGACCTCGGCGGCGGTGGTGCGTTCCAACAACGGCCGCGACGCTGCCATGCTCTGAGTGAGGGCGTTGGCGATCCGCGGCGGGCTCGAGCGGTAATCGGGGTTGGGCATGTTACGAAACGCATCCAGGACTGCGGTGCGCGCATACACCACCGAATCGGCGAACAACGGCTGCACCTTGAGCAGGGCGGCAAGCCCATCGCGCATGAGAATGGCGCGCCCGCAGGCACCGCGGGTGGCGGGATCGCGGTCAGCGACGCCATCCTGCAGCGTGGAGCGGGCCGATTGCGCACCGGCAGCGCTCGCCCCCTTCCATGCGAACGGTTCGGCCAGCACGGTGGCCGCGGTCACGCGAACATACGGGTCGCGGTGTGCGCGCAACGTACGAGTGATCGCGGGCAGCTGTTCGAGCTGCGTGCTGTCGGCCACCCCCTGCAGTGCTCGCAAGGCATTCACCACGACCGCCGCATCGGTATCCTGCAGTGCACCCAGCAATGCCGTCACAGCGAGCGGCGATTTCTGGCGTCCAAGCGTGCGCGCGGCATGGGCGCGGATGAGGGGATCGCGATCCTGCAGCAGCGGTGTCACCGCAGGCACGATGGCACCCGGGGAGATCACTTTCTCGAGGGCGTACACCACGCGCCAGCGCACGCTTGCGACCGGATCGCGCAGGTGCGCGACCAATGCCGCAACCGCGGTGGAGTCGGCCAGCTTCCACAGGGCCACGGCCGCCTCGGAGCGCTGGCCGGGCGACTTGGCGTCCAGCTTCTGCACGATCTTCGCCGTCGAAGCCTTGTCGCCCACCTTGCCCAATGCCTCGATGGCGCGCTCCACCACGAGCGGATCATGGTCCGCCAGGGCGCGTTCCAAGATCGCGCGTGCACTACGGTGCCCCACCTGCCCCAGCGCGAACACCGCCTCGCGCCGAACAAGAACATCCGGATCTGCCACCAAAGCGGAGAGGTCGCGGACACTGGTCGAGTCCTGGAGCCTGCCCACCGCACGCGCGGCGCGCGCCCGCACCGCGGCCGAGCCATCCTTGAGGTATCCGATCAGTTCGCCATCACCATAGCGGCGCTGGTCCTCGGCCACAGCGATGGCGCGGAACGCGGCTTGGGGAGTGGCCGCCGTTGCGAGCGATGCGACGCAGAGCGGCCCCAGCAGGACGAACACGAACGCGGATGCGCGGCTCAAGGGGTGACGGGTTCCTCGATGCGACGCGGTCGACGCAACTTCACCAGTTGACCGGTCTGTTCGACTTTGGCGCCACCCAGGGTGACCGCCGTCAGCCGATACAGGTAAACCCCATTGCCGATCTCGCTGCCTTCGGCATCCTTCGCGTCCCAGGGCAACTGATGGTAACCGGGCATGAGGCTGCGGACCACATCGGAACGGATGACCTTGCCGCTGACGGTGAAGATGCTGATCCGCACGTCGGCAGCGTCCGAGCCCAGGAGTTGGAACGAGAAGTAGGTGCCCTCATTGCCGAACGGGTTGGGGAAGGCGATCAAGTTCGAAAGCTTGACCTCGCCCGCGGCGGTGGTCACCCGGAACCGGCGCGTGATCGTGCCGCCGCCCGCGATCTCGAGGGTCACCACATAGTCGCCGACCGGATAGGGCGCATGGTTCCAGCGCAGGATCCACTCGCGTCCCGAGGCATCCCCGGGTGCGGGCTGAGAGGTGAAGGCCTGCGCCACGCCATTGACCTTGAGTGAAAGCTCAGTGTTCGGATTGACGGGCCGAGGTGTCAGCAGCAACAACGAGAGTGAGGCCGTCGCCGAGATGTCATCGTCATCGTTGATGGCCACATCGTTCACACGCAGGACGCCGTCCAACTGCAGCAGCACGGTGAACTGCGATTCGAGTCCATCGCGGTCACGCGTTCGCAGCACATAGCGGTAGGTCTCGGCCCGCAACGGCGCGGTGTAGGTCAGCCGGTAGCGCCGGCCACCGTAAACGCTGCTGCCGGTCGTGGTATCCGGGAACGTTGGCGTGAGCGTGTAGGCGGAATCGGGAATCGGCACCGTGCCGGAGCTGGTGATCTCGTACAGCCCCAGACTGTCCAAGCGAACGGTCGAGACCAGGTCTGCAATCAGGAGGATGTCATTGCTGAGCGCGTGCAGGCGCACGGGCTGCCCATCGGCGACCGTGGCGGTGTTCAGGGTGACGATGGTCTGGGGCTTGCCGATCGACATGCGAGTCGCTGGATCGCCCAGCAGGGTGTAGCTGATGGCGATGCCGCGCTCGTAACCATAGTTGGCAACGGTTGGGAGATAGCTCAGGAATGTGGCGAGGATGGCCTCGCCCAGCACCACGCGCGAACCCCGCTCGGTCAAGAACGCGTCGCGCGGCGGATCGGCGAACAGGTTGCGGGCCAGTTCGACATTCACGTGGCTGGAATCATCGCGCGGCACGACTTCGTAGCAGACCGAGGCCCACGATGCGATGGAACCCTTGCCGCCGGCCAGCAGGACGATGTCCTCGCCGAGCGCGGGACCCTGGCTGCTCAATTGGTGTTCGGGGCGGGCGAACATGTTCGCGTGGCAACTGAAGGCCGAGAACAGGTTGGGGCGATTGTCATTCGTGAACAGGAAACGATCATCCCCGCCGGGGGTGGTACCGGCATTGCGGTAGATATCCTCGTGCGACAACACGAACTCGTTGGCGTGCCCCTGATAGTTCCACCACAGCACACCGGGGTTGAGCTTGGAGAACAGGATCGGGGTGATGTTCGCGTGCGTACGGGTCTGCGTCGCGGCGCGATCCGGCCGGCAGGTGTCGGCGGGGGGCGCATAGATGAATGGCTCACCGGCTTCGTAATAGCGCTGATTGAAGAGCTCCACCTGCATGAGCGAAAGCCCCGCATCGCGCGTGATGATCGAGCCGATCTTCTCGTTCAGCGTGCGGAAGCGCTCCTCGTAGGCGCGCCGACAGTAGGTGCTGCCGGTGGACCCGCCCCCGAAGGTGGTCTCGCCCGAGTAGGCATCGTCAGCATGCAGCAGCACACGCCGGCGCCAACTCACATCGCCGGACAGGTCCTCGTAGCCCACGAGCTTGGCGACCATGGTCTGGGTCTCGCCAAGCGAGTTGACCGGCAGACGCCCCACCATCATCTCGGGCACCACGATGCCGCCGAAGATCGGATCGCAGTTTCCCGTGAGGCATGCATAGCGATTGTCGGAGGGGATGACCTCGTACCCTTCGCCCACCGGCACTGGGCCGGGCGAGGGGAGCACGGGAACCCAATCGCCGCCCGAGGTGCGGCGGAAGTTCTGCGGGTCGAGCGAGCCATCGCCCACCAACAGCAGGAATCTCGCGTCCCACTTCTGATAGGCGAAGCGGGCGAATCGTTGGATCGCGGCGGCAGAGTGCCGGCCCCCGTTGAACTCATCCTGAATCGACTCCAATGGCGCGACGAGCACGCGCAATCCCTCGGCGGTGCGCATGTCCACAAGCGGTTGCACGGCGGCCAGGAACGCGTCGGGCACCACGATCAAGTAGTCCCCGCTCGAAGCCCCATACAGGTTGCGTTGCGCGACCGCGGTGAAGTTCGCCGAGGGTGGCACGCGAGCGCCGAAGGAGGGGTCCTGGTTATCGACCGCAGCGGCCACATACGAGCGTCGCTCGCCCGGGTTGATGGAGTCCTGCATCGTGAATGCGAGCGAGCCGCCTCCGCTGATCTGCGCAGGATCGATCAAGAGCCGCACCGGACCCTCGGGATTGGTCACGTCGTAGACCCGCAACGATTCGGCCAGGAATCCGCTCGCCCGGATCTGCGTCAACCCCGCGGCCGCCCCACTGTTGAATTCCAGATAGCTGCGGATCGCGGTGAATGAGCGCCAATAGGTCACGTCGAACCAGTCCAAGCCGACATTGACCACGTTGTTCGAGATGGGATCGGGCGGCGAGGCGAATGACTTGCCCCAGAAGCGCAGCGAGTTGGTGCGCCCCTCGCTCAGCGCCGAACCGCGCAGACTGCTGCTGGCGGTGAAGGGGTATTTGTTGGACCAGAACACTGAATCCGCCACCGAGGTGACCTGCCCGGCATTGTTGCGGACCGCGGCCCACAGGAAGTGAGAGCTGAACCGCCGTCCCACCCAGTTGACCGCGAACTCCACGGTATGGGTGGTGTCGATATCGTTGACGTCGAATCGCAGCGTGTCGGGCCGTTCGTAGTAGCTGGCGATCTCGGTCCAATGGAACAACGACACATTGGTGTCGGTCGGCAGACCCACGAACGGCATCATCGCGGCAAAGTTCTTCTCGAAGCGCACCTTGTTGGGATAGGAAGCCTGATTGGTGAGCCCCACGGCATCCCGCCAACCACGGCGCGAGGCGACGCGAAGGCCCCCGGCCCGATTGCGGCTGGCGTACACCACCTCGGCATCGCCCCATAGGCGCTGCAGATTCGAGGCGCCGGAACGCGAGGCCCAGGTGCGCACATAGACCCAGATGCCGTCTCCGGGGCCGAATACGCCGTTGCCATCGACATCCATGACCTCGCATGGCAACGCGATCGTCACGAATGGCGGATCGCCGCCCTCGATATACTCGCGCCGGTGCATGCTCACCTGCGCAATCGGGATGCCCGAGGGATAGCCCTTGGCGACCAACTCGGAGTACGGCAGGTAATAGAGCGCGGTGCTGTCACAGCGGACGCGCACTTCGGGTTCGAGCGCGGGCACGCCGCCCAAGCGGGCGGTGCCGGCGCGACGGGTAGGCTCCACGAGCGGGGCGTTGCCGGTTCGCCAGGCCCTGGCTTGGTCCCAGTTGAGCACCTTGCCGGCCAGCACAGGATCCACGTGCCGGTCCTCGCCGCCGCTGGGCAGGAAGGGCGTGGAACCCGAGCGAATGAAATCAATGCGCACAGTGACCGTGCGCGCCACGGTCAAACGCGCCGCGGACTCATCGTAATGGAATGGTCGCACCTCGACCGCGGCAAGGCGGCGGCCGCGGAATGCGAATGGGGCGCCAAGATTGCTGAGCGCCAGCGGCCACGGGCCATCGCGGAGAGGTTCGACGGTGGCCATCCCCGGCTGGGCACCCTGACCATCGCCGGCGTCCCGGAACACGGGTCGCTCGGCGATTCGCAGGCGCACGCCATTGCTGGCTTCTTCAGGCGCGCTCTCGAGCACTCGCAATACCGGTCGCACGCCTGCGGGAATCGCGATCAGGCCCGAGTAGACCGGCACCAATGCGCGCCCGGGCTCGGCGAGCGAATGCGAGCCGGGCACTCCCACGATGCTCACACGGCCGTCGGCATCTGCGGGCGACAAGCTCCACTGCGGTACCTGCAGGCGCAGCGTGACCCCCCCGGCGTCGGAGGCCAGCACACGGAAGCCCTCGTCGGCGCGGCCGATGGCCGGGGTGAGGGCGAGTAGTGCGGCACACAGCGCGAGGAACCGGGACGCGGGTCGCATGGGTGCGGGGAGTTTAAGAGCGGGTCGAACGCTGGGCAAGTCTGGCCTTTCGTGAATGGCAGAAGCCGCTTTCAAGTTCCCGAGCGCTCGGGCTACGATGAACGCGATACTCCCTTGAACCGTCCCATGCCCAGCAGGCGGGCCGGCATGTGCCAGGAGTCCCGAGATGCCGCAGTTCCACCACGGAAGGTCCGCCGCGCTCGCCGGGCTGGTGCTGCTCTGCCTTTTCCCGGCTGAGCCCGCCAAGGCCACCCATGGCGCCGCGCTGCCCGATAGCGTGCTCGCCCGCATCGACGGACGGGACGATGTGACGCGCGCCCGCTTCGAGCGGGCTGTCCGTAGGATGGGAACGCATCCTGATTCCCTTACCCCGCACCAGCGCCGCGAGTTTCTGGATCTCCTGATCGACCAACGGGTGCTTGCCCAACGGGCGGCCAGGGAACGCTGGCAATGGAGCCATCGGGATTCGGCGGAGTGGCTGGCATTGCGGGACCACCTGACGATGACCGCGGTGCTGGATTCGGCCCTGGCCGAGACCGCCCGCCGCCGCCGGGCCGCCGGCCAGCCTGAACTGGAGCCCGCAGATCTGGGCGCCGCCGCGCGCGATAGCGCCATGGCATGGATGCAGCCTCGGTTCCATGAGCCGCTGGTCGCGACCTTCGCCACGGCTTTCGCGGCCCTGCCCCGACGGAGCAGCGACATGGGCATCATGGAGCAGATTCGCATCTCGGGCATCTCGCCCCGCTTGGCGCCTGCGGATTCGGCGGGCGTGTTGGCTGAAAGCCGCGTTGGGCCCTATCTGGGCTGGCAACTACTGGCGGCGTGGGCGAAGTTGAATCCCATCCAGCGTCCCCGGATCGAGGGGGGCGAGAATGTGCGGCAACTGGTCGAGAACGGGTTGTTCGAACGCCTGCTGCGCGCCAACGCGGAGCGTCAGGGCGTTGAGCTTGCGCCAGCCTTCATGGAGGCGTTACGCGAGCGCGCCGAACTGGTCGAGTGCACAGGGCTGGTGCAACGCGAGGTGTATGGCAAGCTGCCGGCGGATTCTCTCACGCTGCGGCGCTACTTCCGCGCGCATATTGGCCAATGGGACATCCCCGCCACGGCGCGCGTGCTCATGCTGGTGTTCGGCGAGCGCCGTGAGGCCGACACCTGGCGCGTGCGGTTGGCGAATCCTGCCGAGGCGGAATCCCTTGTGGCGCGCGACGCGCGTAGCGGTGGGCGCCTGGTTGGGTTGGTGACCGCCGAGAGCGACAGTGCGTGGTTCGCCGAACTGGCGCGCCGGGGTGCGGGCGTTGTGGTGGGACCGGATTCCACCGCCGCCGGCTGGCGAGTGGCGCGCATCCAATCGTTGAAGCTTCGCCGGGCCCGCACCTTTGACGAGGCCCGCCCGCTCGTGCAGAAGGCTTGGCTGGAGCAAGAGGGTGAGCGGCGCATGCGTCAGTACCTTGACCGCCTGCGGCGGGGAGCGCGTGTACAGGTCAACGAGTCCGCCCTTTCAAGGAGGTGATTCTTGACCCCGCCGGGACGCCTTGGGTGCCCGCGATGCTTGACCGTCCCGCTGGCGTTTCACTAAGCTTTCATGCGGCATAGCTCGTATCCGCTCCCCCAAGCTCGATCGAGAGGCACCATGCGACTGCGGTTGGTCGGCGCTGTTTCCAGCGCACTGCTGCTGGCCCTGTGCGTCACCTCCCATGCGGCGCCGGTCCGCACCCGCAAGCCAGTCAAGGCTCCCACCCCAGTTCGCAACTATGTCGGCAATGCGCCCGACAGGGGTCAGTTCCTGCCGGATAATGCCCTCTTGGGCCGGGTGGGTTCGCGCGACCTGCGCGTGTTCGACTTCCGCGATGGGTACTTCGCCTCGACCCCCGAAGTGCGTCCCGGGCAGGACAGTCTGGGCCGATTCCAGTTCCTGCAGAACATGGTCAAGAAGGAGGTCCTGGGGCAGACCGCGCTCAAGGCGGGCTACACGCTGACGTTCGAGGAACGCGCCGCGCTGCGCGAACATGAGGCCAGCGTGCTCTCCAATATGCTTTATATCCGCACGGTGCGGGACTCTTCCAATATCAGCGAGGACTCGCTGCGCACGGTGTACCAGTACTACGCCCAGCAGCTCAAACTGCAACTGCTGTACTTCCCCAAACGCGAGCAGGCCGAGTTGGTGCGGCTGCAACTGCTGCGCGGCACCCTCACTTGGGCCAGGGCGTTCGCGCTCCATGCCGCGGACCTGGGCAATGGGCGCCGGGGCGATGTGGACTCGCTCCGTTTCGCGGCGCTGCCGATCGACCTGGCTCTGCAGATCTGGGCGGTGCAGCCCGGGAAGGTCTCGCCCATCATCCCCTCCACGGCGGGGTATCACTTGGTGCGCGTGACGGACCGCCGTCCGACGCCGGTACCCGAATATCACGCGATGCGTTCGGTGATACGCCTGACCTTGTTGGGGCTCGAAAGCGACGCGCGGCGACGCGCGATCCAGACCCGGGCCAAAAGCACCATGGCGGTGGTGTATGACTCCACGAACGTCAGATGGGCGGCATCGCGCTTTGTTCAGTCCGTGACCACCCAGGGCCACAGCCTGAGCACCACGATCTCGGTGGACGAGAACCTGCCCGAGTTCGAGAGCGCCGGATTGAGCCGAGTGCTGGTCCGTTGGAGGGATGGAAAACTGACACTGGGCAATGTGCTGCAGAGGCTCTCGGACTTATCCCCCATCAGCCGCCCCAACTTGAACACGGCCGATCGATTGATGGACTACGCCGACGCCCTGATGCTGGAACCGCGCATGGTGCAGATCGCCAAGGAGCGCGGCCTGGACAAGGACTCCACCGCGATCGCGCTGATCGAACGCAAGCGGGAGGAAATCCTGGTCACGCGCATGGTCGAGGACTCGGTGTTCAAGCACATCCAGATCACCGATGCCGTGCGCCAGAAGTACTACCGCGAGCATGTGCGGGATTACCTCAGTCCCTCGCTCGCGCGCTTCGCACTGGTGGTGCGGCCCACACGCGCCGCGGCCGATTCCGTCAAGCTGGCGCTGGATCGAGGCGCGCGGGTACAGGCGATCGTCGCGGCGGATTCACTGCGCGGCGAGGTGCGCTCGGGAATC
>JBDSKE010000241.1:0-4583 GCA_039917105.1 Candidatus Eiseniibacteriota bacterium
GCGCAGGTTCGTCGCTGTTGCGGGCGTCCACGTCGGCCAGTTGTGCGTCGATCGCGGCCAGCAGCGCGTCGGTGCCGGCGCCCGTCACCGCGCTGAACTCCACAATGGGCGCCTCGGCCAGCGCCGAGCCCTTCACCAGTTCGCGTGCGTCTCGCGCCACCATGGCGGCCCAGTCGTCGTCCACCAGGTCGCGCTTGGTCAGCACGATCACCCCGTGCTTCACGCCCAGCAACTTAACGATGGCCATGTGTTCGCGCGTCTGCGGCATCACGCTCTCGTCGGCGGCGATGACCAGTAGCACCAGGTCCACCCCGCCCACGCCCGCCAACATGTTCTTCACGAACCGCTCGTGCCCGGGCACGTCCACCAGGCCCACGCGGACACCGCTCGGAGTGGTGAGCGGTGCGAACCCCAGGTCGATGCTGATACCGCGCTTCTTCTCTTCGGGCAGGCGGTCGGTGTCCACGCCGGTCAGGCGGCGCACCAGCGCGGTCTTGCCGTGATCGATATGGCCCGCGGTGCCCACGACCGCGAGTCGACGGGGAGCGACGCTCACGGATTCGTGACGCGATGGAACCACGTCAGTCCACTGCCCGCAGGCGCACCGCTCTTTTGCCACAGGCGGCGCGTCTTCTGGTCCACCCACAGAGTCACCACGGTGCCGTCGCCGTACATCACGCGTTGCTCCACCTTCCAGCAGTCGCGCCATGCACCGGCGGTCTCGAGCGAATCACGCCCCACCACGTTCACATCCCAGCGCACTTCGGGCTCGCCCTGCTTGAACGGCGCGATGCCGGCCAGCACCACCCGGTAGCCGGGCTTCAGGGGGAGCGACGAGATCACCAGATCACTGTAGTCGGGACCATACGGCGCAAAGCGCAGCGCGTCGTTGAAGGTGCGCGGCGCACCCGTGCCCGTTGCTGCGAAGCCCACCAATCGCCCGGCGGCCACCGCCACCACGGCGGAATCGCGGTCGGCGCGTGTGTTGGCGCGCAGAGGCCTTAACGATAGATCGGCATCGCTCTGCGTGCGCGACGAGATGTGCCCGTCGGCCGCGCGCCATTCGTGCTGCATGCGCCAGAACTCGCGCGAGCCGTCGTGCACGCGGCTGAGCGAGCGCGTGTACGTGGTGCCGTCGCGACGCTGGCCATCGCGCATGCTCCAAGTGGCGAGCGTGTCGGCGAAGGGGTGTGGCGCCGCCATGCCGCGCACGGAGCGCCCGGCGATCAACGTGTCGACACGCGCGGCGGAATGCGCGGAGGTCGTGATCGTGCACGCCGCGGCCACGAGCAGGCTCGCAGCGGTGACCATGGGGTGGATTCGCATGCGCGGAGAATAGTCGGGCGGGGCGGCGCGGGCCACTGGGGTGGAACCATCAGCACCCATGCTGCCGTGGTTGAGGCGCGTATGTTAGGACCTCGGTTTGTGCCCCGGCCGTTGACTCCCCCCCGCCGTCGGCCTAACCTTGAGTGAGTTAGCTGCCCTTCGCCTCGCCCTCTTGGTTGGAGTGTCCGTGCCGCAGTACCCGCTGATTTTCTCGTTCTCCAAGTTGTTCGGAACGCACTACCGCGCCCTGGTCCAGGGTGACTGTCGGCTATTGGCTGAACTGGTCGACGGCGAGTGGTGGTGCCGCGGGGTCGAGCCTGGTTCTCTCTTTGCCAGCGGCCGGACGCTGCAGGAAGCCACCGATCGGTATCGCGCGCGGCTGACCGAAGTGCTGTCGGACTTCGTCGAGCAAAACGACCAGTACGCTGGTTTCAAGCGGGACGTGACAGGCATGCTGGGCGTGAATCGCGAGCAGGAATCGCGCTGGATTGCGGCGGTGGCGCTGTATCGAACTGGCACCCGGACGGGCAAGGAAGTGAGCACGCTGCCGCGCAAGGATGCGTCAGATCTCTCGAAGATCTCGATCAACAAAGTATCGGAGATCGTCGGTCTCGAAGAGAACTTCGCGCTCGCGAAACCGCCGGCCAAGGCCGCCTGAGAGCTGGCCTCGGGTATGGGCTAGGGACACCCGCTCACTCCGAACTGCCCTGCGCCTCAGCTCGTTTGCAGATCGCCTCGATCATCCCCGAGAACACGATCTGGTGCAGCGGATACAAGGCATACCAATAGAGCACGCCCAGCAGCCCGCGCGGCTCGAACACCGCGGTCTGCGCCAATCGGGATTGGCCCGGGCCATCCGGGATGACCTCGAACACCAGCCATGCCCGGCCCGGGACCTTCATCTCAGCTCGCAGCCGCAGGCTATGGCCCGGCTCGACCGATTCGACGCGCCAGAAATCGAGTGCATCGCCCGCACGCAGATCGTTGGGATGACGGCGGCCGCGGCGCATGCCCACCCCACCGGCAAGACGATCCAACGAGCCTCGCATGCGCCAGAGGATGTTGGAGTGGTACCAGCCGCGTCGGCCACCGATGCCGGTGAACACCGCGAAGACCTTTGCGGCATCGGCTCGCACTGTTCTGTTGCGACGCTCGAACACGCGTCCCTCGCGCTCCTCGAGCGAGACACCACCATCGCGAGGGCTGGCGGGGAATGAGCCGGCCCAGTCGGTCTCGACCGCCCCGTGCTCGACATTATCCAGCGCCCGCTTCACTGCTTCCAGATAGGGCGTCGCAGGGATCGCGAACAAGCGCGAGGCCGAATCATTGCGCACCACGACTTCGGTGCGCAGGCCCTCGACGAGCGTGCGCGCATAGGCTTTGGGGATCGGGGTCACAAAGTCCACCCAGTACGAGGACAGCCGCGGCGTCAGTACGGGTACTGGGACGAGCCAGCGTTTCAGGCCCCGCATCTGCGCGTACCCCAGCATCATCTCGCCATAGGTCATGACCTCGGGGCCGCCGATCTCGTATACGCGCCCGATGGCTTCGGGCCGGCCGAGTGCTGCGACCAGATACGCGAGCACATCTCGCACCGCAATCGGCTGGCAGCGGGTATGAACCCAGCGTGGCGTGATCATCACCGGCACGCGCTCGGTCAGGTAGCGGATCATCTCGAAGGAGAGGCTGCCCGATCCGACGATGACCGCAGCGCGGAACTCAGTGACCGGCGCACCGCTGGCGCGCAGCGCCTCGCCCGTCTCGTGACGGCTGCGTAAGTGCCTGGAAAGTTTCTCATGGGTATCGCCAAGACCTCCCAGGTAGAGCACTTGCTTGAGGCCCGCCCGCACTGCCGCGGCGCCGAAGCAACTCGCGGCCTCGTGATCGCGTGCCTCGAACCCACGCTCACCGGCTGCGAGCGAGTGGATCAGGTAGTAGGCCGCGTCCATGCCGGCCAGCGCCATATCGAGCGACACAGGATCGAGCGCATCGCCTGCGACGAGCTCGACGCCGGGCCATGGCCGTCCCGCCAATCGAGCGGGGTCGCGTGCCATGCAGCGGACGCGGTGACCCGCGGCGAGAAGCAGGGGGACGATCCGGCCACCGATATAGCCGCTGGCACCTGTGACGAGCACGTTCATGGGCCCACTCTGGCACCGCAGGTTGCCGGGAGCCAACCGGGGCGGTCATTTTGAGGCATTAGTGGGCCTTGATTGCCCCGCCTTCACAGTCCTAAGCTGGCGGTCCCTTGGCTCCCAGACGCCCTCGCACCTTGGCGCCCGCACCCGTGAACCCCTGCCGTCAGTAGGAGACGATCCCATGGTCCGCATTGCTCGCAATCTCGCCACCGCACTCGGTCTCTGTGCGCTCACGTTCGCTGCAACTGCCAGCGAGGCACCGAAAGCCACCTCGGCCGAGTGGGCGATGAACGCCACAATCATTGAAGCGTGCAGTTGCCCGATGTTCTGCCAGTGCTACTTCGCGTCGAAACCGGCCGCGCATGCCGCAATGGCGAGCGACAAGCACGATCACGCCTCCCACGACATGGCAGGCGCGGAGCATTTCTGCAAGTTCAACAACGCATTCCAGATCAGCAAGGGCAAGTACGGCAGCGTCAAGCTGGACGGCGCGAAGTTCTGGGTCGCAGGGGACCTGGGCGATGATTTCTCCGACGGCGAGATGAACTGGGCCGTGCCCACGTTCGATCCCTCGGTGACGCCCGCTCAGCGCGAGGGCATTGGTGCGATCCTCGGCCACGTCTACCCGGTCAAGTGGAAGAGCTTCGCCATGGCATCCGATGCAGCCATGGAGTGGACGGCGACGAAGGACCAGGCCACCGCGAAGCTGGCCGGCGGCAAGATTGCCGAGGTGGTGCTGCAGCGGAGTACGCAGAGCAACACGGATGCGCCGATCGTGATCCATAACCTCAAGTACTGGGGCGTGCCGCGCAACGACGGGTTCGTGCTCATGCAGAACTCTGTCGAGGCCTATCGAGTGGGCGAGAATCCCTTCGAGTACAAGGGCACGAACGGCTTCATGATCACCATCGACATCAACTCGAAGGACATGAGTCCGAAGAAGATGTGAGAGTCCTCGACCTCTAGGGGACGGCCGCCCTGGTCGAAGCGACCAGGGCGGCCGTTTTCGCAGGTCTTTCCTTACACCGGACCATCCGCGACAAACAGAATCGCCTGGCGCATCCAGCTCGGGGCATATTGGACATCGCGCAGCAGCCCTCGACGCGCTTCGTCGGGAAT
>JBDSKE010000242.1:0-6840 GCA_039917105.1 Candidatus Eiseniibacteriota bacterium
TCCAAGCCTGGGGCGTCTCGGGCGGAATCGGCACGACGCCGCACATGATGAACCGTTGCTGTGGAAGCGCCCGGGCCAACTGAACGAACCAATCCGGACGCTTGGCGGTCTTGTACGTGGCGAGCCACACGATCGGGCCATCGTGACCGGGATCGGCCGCGCACTGCGGCGCCTCGACCAGGTTCGGGATCACCGTGCTCTCGCGGCGGAAGCCAGTGCGGAATGCCTGCTGCTGCGCGAACGATTGCGCGATCACCGCCCGTGCCCCCGCGAGTCCACGGCGATACCACAGGCGATCTCGCGGATTGCTCAGCAAGGGCAGCGTGGGGTCGGCATCAAGGTCGTGCGCAGCCGCGAAGACGAACCCCGCATTCCGTGCGCGCGCGACTTCGAAGGTGGTGCCGACTTCGAGTGAAGCCCCCCGCACATAGTAGACATCGGCATCGGCTGCCGTTAAGGCTGCGAAGGCGCGCGACAGGCGAGGGTGGAAGAAGCGCAGTCCTGGCAGCCCAGCGTCGAGTCGGTAGGTCCGCAGCACGCGCACGCCATGGACCACGGTGGATTCGGGCTGACCATAATCGCAGGTCACCACGGTGACCGCGCAACCTCGCGCGACGAGCCCGCGTGCGATGCGCGCCTGTTGGACCTCGGCGCCGCCTGTGAAAGCGATGCGTCCCCCGCTCCAGAGCGGCCATAAGAGCGGGGCATGCAGACAAACGCGCAGCGCGCGTGTCACCGTCGACCTCGTAGAGCGATCACGTCCTCGAGCAATGGCTGCACTCGATCCCAGCGGAATCCCTCGGCCGTCCGTCGCGCCTCCGCGCCAAGGCGAAGGCTCAATCCAGGTTCACGGCGCAACCGCTCCATCGCTGCCCGCAGCGCGGGCGCGTCATCAGGGGGCACGAGCAGGCCATTGACTCCATCCACCAACAGATCACGCGTGCCGGCGCAGGGCGTCGCCACGACGGCTCGCGCATGAGCCATGGCTTCAAGCAGCACATTCGGCAACCCCTCGCCCCGGCGCGCCGCCAACACGACACAGGCCGCTTGGCGGTAGAGCAGGTCGAGTCGCGCACGCGAGGCATACCCCTCGAAGCGCGCGTCGAGGCCAAGTTGCCCGGCGCGCGCCTCCAGAACCATTCGCTCGGGGCCGTCCCCGGCGATCGTGAGTGGAATCCCCGCGCCGGCCGCGGCCTCGAGGACCGTGTCCATGCCCTTGTCGCGAATGAGCCGCCCAACGCTCAGGATGCGATTGCCCGGCAGGAACGGACCCTCCGGAAGGTCCAGGCCATTGGGCACGACAGCAAGTTTGGCCCGCACGACGGACGCGATGACCGGCGCATGCTGGTCCAACGCCTTGAGCAACTCGACGCGATTCTCCTCACTCTGCACGAGCACTCCGGCGGCTTCGCGCCACACGCGCGGGCTCACCACACGATGCACGCGCGAGTGAGCGAACCGGTATTCCGCTTCGCCCCGGATCCACACCACTGCGGGGATGCCGGTGGCGCGTTGAAGGCGCACCCCGGCCAATCCTGA
Organism: Candidatus Eiseniibacteriota bacterium; assembly: GCA_039917105.1. Taxonomy (GTDB): domain Bacteria; phylum Eisenbacteria; class RBG-16-71-46; order RBG-16-71-46; family RBG-16-71-46; genus CAIXRL01. The sequence continues at coordinate 1,540 of JBDSKE010000242.1, forward strand.
GAGGAATGTCTGGAAGCACAACAGCAGGTCCGGCCTCGGCTCGAGCATTCGAACAGCGCGCTCGATCGCGAGCACATCGGCGCAGGTACGCCACCCCGGTATCGGCGAGACCGGCAGTCGGACGACGCGGAATCCATCGCGATCCTCGCGACTCGGCTGGGTCACAGGGTCGCGGCGCGTGATGACCGTGATCTGATGCCGGTCCGCGAGTCGCCGCGCCCACGCTTCGGCTTGGATCTCGGCCCCCCCGAAACTGCCCGGCGGAAAATGTCCGATGAGGATTGCGACGTGCACGCTCAATCCCGTGCGGTCGTGGCGACCGCAGCGTGCAGCGGGTAAGGCCCCGTGGTGGGCTGCATGAGCGTTTCACGCGGGCGGTCCACCCAGGTTTGCGCCCAGAGCTCCAGGCAGACGAGCGTGAACACTTGCCGCGCATGGCGGTCGTCGCGGGCCCCCGCACCGCTCAACACCGCATCCACTCCCGCCTGATCGAACCAGCCCCGCTCTCGGGCGCGCCGGTCCAGTAGGACTTCGCGGGCCAAACGGCCGAAGTCGGCGCCGAACCAGCGCTCCAGTGGCACGCCGAATCCCTGCTTGCCCCGCTGCAGGATCTCCGCCGGAAGTATCGCCCGCGCGCACTCCTTGAGCGCCCACTTGGTGATTCCGCCACGGAGCTTGTATTCGAACGGCAGGCGCGCGACGTACTCGAGCACGCGATGGTCGAGCAGCGGCGCTCGCACTTCGAGCGAGTTGAGCATCGATGTGCGATCGACTTTCACCAATACGTCATCGGTCATGTAGGTCATGGCGTCCAGGTACAGCAGTGCTGGCACATCACCGACTGACTGTTTCGCGCGGGCGTGGATGGCGCGCATCGCCTGATAGGGATCGTGGCGTCGCGTCGCAGCCCGGAGCGCGGGCGAGAGCACCGCGGCCAGCTCACGGGGGGCGAAGTGGGACATCACCTCGAGGTGCCGGTCGACGGTGTCGATTGCGACGCGGTGCAGTTTGCGGCCCAGTGGATGGTCGGTCGCGAGCAGGCCCGCAGGGATATCGAGCAGCCGCCGCACGGCAGAGGGGATGATGTCCATGCGAGCATAGCGCTGCGCCCAGGCGTAGGTGGTGTAGCCGGCGTAGGCCTCGTCCCCACCGTCGCCAGAAAGCGCAACGGTCACCTGTCGGCGCGCCATCTCGGCCACGTGGTAGGTGGGGATCATCGATGCATCGGAGAATGGTTCGTCCATGCCCCAGACCAGGGTCGGCATCAGTTCGAGCGCGCGCGGCTTCACCACCAACTCATGATGATCGGTGCCAAGATGGTGCGCGACCTTGCGTGCGTGGGCGAGTTCGTTGAAATCCTCTTCCTCGAAGCCGATGCTGAACGTCTTGACCGGCGTCGCGCTCGCCTGCGCCATGAGTGCGACGACCACGCTGGAATCGATTCCGCCCGAGAGGAACGCGCCCAGCGGCACATCCGACATGAGGCGGATGCGAACGGATTCCGCAAGCAACTCGCGCAGGCGCTCGACGGCCTCCGCGGGCGTGGGCGTGGGATCGCATTCGACGGGCAGAGACCAGTAGCGCTCCACCCTCACGCCGCTGGCATCGCACAGCAGTCGGTGCCCGGGCGGCACCTTGCGGACGCCTTTCCAGATACTTTGCGGCGAGGGGACGTATTGGAACGTGAGGAAGTCCGCGATCGACTGGGGATCAACCTCGCGAGGCACGGATGGGTCGAGCATCAGGCTCTTGAGTTCCGAGGCGAATACCAACCGCCGGCCATCGTCGTGGTAGAACAATGGCTTCTTGCCAACCCTATCCCGCGCCAACATCATTCTCCGCTGGGTGCGGTCATACAATGCGAATGCGAACATTCCACGTAGGTCACCGAGCAGTTCCGGGCCCTTCTCCTCCCACAGGTGCAACAGCATCTCGGTGTCGCTGTTTCCGCGGAATCGGTGGCCACGCGCCAGGAGTTGTGGTTTCACCTCGGGCCAGTTGTACAACTCGCCGTTGAATGTGACCCAGATGGTGCCGTCCTCGTTCGCCATGGGCTGGTGGCCACCTGGAGAGGGGTCCACGATCGCAAGGCGGCGCTGGGCGAGCGCGGCGGGGCCTTCGCACCAGACATCCCGGTCGTCCGGCCCGCGATGACGCTGCGCCTGCGCCATGCGGCGGACCAACTCGGGGTCGGCGACTCCCTCGCGATAGTGGAACACACCATTGATTCCACACATACGGGCGGTCCTCGTCAGTGCTGGGGCTTGCGCGATGTCACGCGGAGCGTGCCCACAGGTAACCCAGTGTAATAGTCATGGTCGCAGAAGTAATCCTGAAGTCGATAATTCGGATAGTGAGGCTGCCGCAACATCCGGACCTGCACCTCGTAATCGCCCGGCACCACATCGGGAGGGACCTGGACGAAGACCGAATCCTGGATCACTTGATCGGGCTGCCACAGGTCCACCCCGTAGTCCCCGTCGACCGGCAAGTGATCCGCGCGGAAACGATAGCGGGCCCCGACGTGCTTCTCGAACAGCTTGCGCGCAGGCTTACTCAGCCATTGGGGTGGTGAGAAGTCGGCGGGCATTGCATGGTCGAAGCGCACCGCAACCAGATAGGACCCCGGCGGCAGGGATCCGGGCGAGCGCCATTCGAGCAACAACCTGCACGAATCTCCCGAAACCGCTTGCGGCACGAGGAGGCGGCCCGAGACCAAGGCCGGCAACCCGATCCCCATGGAACGAGGCAAGGAATCGCGCGGTGCATCGAATGTGCGAACATAGGCGCGCGGGCGGGCGCCGTCGGTCAAGGTGTCCAGGGCCGCCCGATCCACGGTGTAGACCACGAAGTCACCGGTGTCGAACACCCGATGGAAGGCCGCGGGCGCCCGCTCCAGGCGCTCGCGCGAGGCCAGGAACCATTCGGAGTTCGGCGCCCAGTAGTCGAGCCTCGGAATCTCTGTGAAACGGTCGTTCAATGCGATCGCGGTGATTCCGTAACGCTCGACCACTTCACGAGTGCGCGCGAAGGGCGAAGCAGGATCGAGGCCGTCGCGCGCATCAAGGATGCGGCGCAAGGCGAGCGAGTCATTCGGCGAGCTGTGCTGGTCCACAAGCGTCGAGACATAATGCCGGGTCATCATGGGTATGGAGTAAGAAGTGGCGGGATCCGACAGCACGACGCTGCGGGGTGGAAGCTCTCGATTCATCCAGTCGAGTGCATCCTGCCAGCGCTCCACGCTGACCGCAGCGTCACTGCGTTGGATCGTTTCGGGGTGGGTGAATACCTTCACCGCGTCCAGGACCGGATGCCGCAGCAATAGCGCCAGGACCGCGGCAGTCCACAGCGCGATCCCCCGGTGGACTCTCCCGCCAGCGCGCCAAGCTGCGATCGCTGTGGTCACCGCGAATGCGACCGCGGCCGATACGGGCAGCAACCACACGAACCGCATGAGCAGGTACCCCAACCTGGGCAGGAGCAAGCCAACGCCCCACGGCGTGAAAATGAGGAGCGTCACCGCGAGCGAAGTGGTGAGCAGATAGAGCACTGCGGAGCGATTCGCGCCGCGCACATAGGCCCACCAGGACAACGGGAATAAGATCCACAATTGCCCCATCCAATCCCACAGCACCCCGAACGAGATGATCTGCACGGAATCGGTGAGGCGAAGCAGACCTTGGGGCTCGGTGTGGATGATATTGTTCGGTGCATAGGCACCCATTGCACGCCAAGCCAGGTACGGAAGGCACACCGCCGCGAGCGTTAGAACCGTGCCGATGAGGCGGCGGCCCTCCTCGCGAAGCCCGCGGTCGCGAATGAGGAGCCCCGCTCCCAGAGCACCGAAACACAGCCCGAACTGGATCGCCGAGAACACATGGGCCGAGACCGCCCCGAGCGCCAATGCGACCGCCGCCCAACGGGTCTGCATCGTCCTTCGTTGCAGGTCGTACAGCACCGCGGCGGCGGTCGCGAGCGCCAACTGGTCGGCAAGCTTGGTCGCGAAGACCGCTTCGCGAAGGTATTGCGTACCCAACGAGCCGCCGTAGGTGAGCAGCAGTGCCCATGCTCCCACCGTTGCCGCGACACTGCCGCCGATCAACATGGCGAAGGCGGCGGCATTCAACACGAACAAGGGCGCGATGAGCGCCGCGAGCAATCTCCACGCAGGGAGTGGATCGACCTTGGCAAGGTACGCGATCAACGCGACACATGGGTGCCATAGCCCCTTGCGGGGATCGGCGCCGCCCGCTCCGGCGTCGAGGAAGAAGGCGTCCCTTGGGAACGCGTCCCCACTGGAGAGCATGCGTCGGATGGTACCGATGTGATCCGGGGAATCCGTGAAGTACGCCACCGGCGTGCCAAGTCGCGCACAGTGCAGCGCCGCGAGCGCAGCGGCGACCAGGATCGAGGCGACTGCGAGCGGATGCAGGTTGGCGGCATCGTCGGGAGTCGAGCCGCGTGTCCATCGGGCAGGAATGGACCAGAGGGCGGCGCCAGGCAGTGCGGCCAAAGGCGCGAGCACGGTGAACGGCAGGTGAAGCATGCGTGTGATCAATACCAGCAACCCGAGCCATGCCACTCCGAGGCCAAGTGCCCAGCCCGACGCCAGCCAAGGCCCGCCCGGCGGCAGGGCACCGATCGCGGCGAGCAATGCATGACCGGGCAACAATACCAACGCCGCGAAGGCGAGGGTCAGGCGAATGCCCTCTGGCCAGCCCGCGAGGGCGCCGCTTTGCAGGAGAAACGCCGCTGCAAGCGTGAGCAGGGCGAGGCTCGACGCACGCGTGCGACTCACAGCATGCCTTGCCAGCGATAGAATGCCATCTCGTCGTTTCGGAATACGGGTTGGAATCGTTCGGGATGCATCGGTAGACGATTCCACCCCGAGAGTGAATCCGCCGCCGCCGCGCGAGCGACGACCAACATGGGCCGCGACATCGTCGCGAGCAACGCCCGCCCCTCTCCCGAGGGCTCCACTCCCTGACACAATGCGCGCACGGTCTGGCGACGCAACGCGAGGTCATGTGGCGGGTAGCCCCAGTCCCTCTCCCCGCCGGGTCCACCCCAAAGCACGCTGCGGCCGGTCACGGTGAGCAGATCGCGCGCACCTCCCAGATCGCACAACATGGCGTCGGACGGCGTATTCGCGCCGAGCCAGGCCAGCGCCTCGCGTTCACCCGGCGTGGAGCGGCGCACCGAGCTCGAGCTCTGTCCCCGCTCGAGGGAGAATGCCCACAGGCAGAGCAACACCGTGGGCAACAGCGCGAGTACGCCAAGGGCCGGCAGCGTGAAACGCCA
>JBDSKE010000243.1:0-15238 GCA_039917105.1 Candidatus Eiseniibacteriota bacterium
AAGACGGGCACCACGAACGATTATCACGATGCATGGTTCGTGGGATTCACGCCCGAACTCTCGGCGGCCGTGTGGGTGGGATACGATACGCCAACATCACTGTCGCGGCCCGCTGCCAAGGTGGCCCTGCCGGTATGGGCGGGCATCATGAACGCGGTTCTGCAGGGCTTCCCCGCCACCGATTTTCCCGCGCGCAAGGACATCATGCTGGCTTGGGTCGACCCTTATACGGGCGGGTTGGCGCGCGGCGACTGTCCCTCTCCCTTGCGAGTACCCTTCCTGTTGGGAACAGCACCCACCAGGGCATGCACGCGTGACCATTCGGCCGATTGGGCTGCACTGCGTGCCGCGCAGTTCGCCGACTCGCTCACCCGCGCCACGACCGACTCGACCGCCCGCGTGGATTCCCTTCGGTCACGCGTCGGCGAGGCACCATGATCCGCGAACCGCGGATGCGCTTCAAACGAGCTGGCAGCAGAACTTGCAGCGCTTTGCTTCCTTGAGGATCGTCTCGGCGCACTCGGGGCACTGCTTGGTCGCCGGCGCGGGGGCCGCGGCAGGGGGCTTCATGATCGACCTGGCCATCATATAAACGACGACGGCGATAATGATGAAATCGACGACGGCACCCAGGAAAGCGCCGTAGGTGATGACAGAGGCAGGAGTGCCGTCGGCCTTGCTGGTGAGCACGAGACTGGCCTCCCGCCACGCGCCGCCTGGGATCGCGAGCCCGATGATCGGCATGAGGATGTCGCCCGCGAGCGAGCTGACCACCTTGCCGACCGCACCGCCGATGATCACTGCGACCGCCAAGGCCAAGGCATTCGTCTCGCGCAGGAACTTCCTGAAGTCACTGATCATGTCCTGAACTCCATGGGTGGGTTTCGCAGGGCTCTGCGCTTGTCAGAATGTGGTCTGCATGTGCAGGAAACCCTTGTCGTGATGAAACGAGACTTCGTACTGCTCGCGATCCAACTCGATGCATTCGGTTCCCTGCAGCAGTACCTTTCCGAATCTTACCTGCAGGCCCAGGAAGACGCGCGACTCTTTGCGGGTCCCCCACGTGAAAATGGGAATCGAGCCCGCTTGCTCGACGGCGATGCGGTCATAAAGGGTTCCGATGCGAGCGAGCACGCGTTCGTGTGCCCGCCAGGCGACCTCCGCCATGGGCATCCGATCCACGGCCCGGAATCGCCCTTCGCCCAGCGGAGGATGCCAATACTGATCGCGCTCCTGATGGACCCAGCCCACCTCGGCCGTCACCCGCTCGCCCAGCGTACGCCGGAGCGCCAATTCCCCGAGCCACCGGCGGCGGAAGCTGCGCGAATCCGAGGATCCGGAGAGCGGCGTGTCGGTGGAATACGCCTGGACCTGATCGAGGCGGAGCTCCGCCGTCCATGGCCCGTGGTTCGCGCTGGCCTCGAAACCGCCGTGCTCGCCCCAGAGCGTCCGGGTGCGGTCCAGCGAAGGGTCCAGTTCATGGATCGCCTTGACCGAGGGCGTGAGCCATTGCCCGTACAGCTCCAAGCGGTGATGGGCGCCGCGTTGGATCACCCGCAGCGCAGGTTCGAATGGGTGCTTGCGATAGGGTTCTGAACGATTCCCCACGCGCGTCTGGCGGAACTCCCAGAGCGAGTTGAACATATCCTCGACCGTGAGTGCGGCCTGAATCTGTAACGGCGAGGCCGCCTCGCCCCAATCATAGAGCAGCGCGAAGTCCTGACTGCTCTTGTCGTATGCCGGGCGGAATCGCCAGCCGATTGCGCCGATGCGCGTCGGATAGCGAAACTCGAGTTGCAGCCAGCCGTATTTTCTCTCGGCGTCCTGCACATCCAGATACCCGATGTCGAGCCACGCCCGATCACCCAATGAGGCGCGGGTCTTGATCTCGTTGACCATGAACCACTGTCCCGAGGTCAGGCAACCCTCTGCGGCGCGGAATCCCCCGTGCGAACGATCCCAATCTTCCCGCCACTGCCCGGGCATGCGGGTGAGGAAGTGGTCGAGCAGGTTCTCGTCGTCCTCCTCCTGGATCGCCACATCGAAGCTTTTGAACTCCTCGATGTTCGCGTGCGCACGCGTCGCGCACGCGAGGATCAGCAGTGTGCACCAGGCCAGCGCTGCGAGGCGGTGTCTCATGCGCCGTGGTGGGTGGCGGCGCGCGCTACGAACGCATGCGCGCGCGCTTCGATCTCGTCGAACCGCTCGGCCGCCGCGAGCGCGGGGTCGGCGAGCGCAGCGCCCAGACCACAGGCGATGGCGCCTGCTTCAAAGAAGGGCACGATGTTGTCGAGATGCGTGCCGCCCGCGGCCAACATGGGGATATCGGGCAGCGGGTCGCGGATGACGCGCAAATAGGCTGGCCCGCCCGCGACTCCAACGGGGTAGACTTTGACCACCTGCGCGCCGGCATCCCGGGCGGCGATGATCTCGCTGGTCGTATATGCGCCGGGGCAGAACAACACCTGACGACGGTGCGCGACCGTGGCGACCGCGAGCGAGCAGTTGGGGGCGATCAGGAAGCGGGCGCCAGCATCGACTGCGGCTTCCGCCTGCGTCGCGGTCAGGACCGTGCCGGCCCCGAGGACGACATCGAGTCCGTCCCTGCCCAGACGCCGCAACACGCCCGGTGCGTCGGGAACCGAATAGGTGATCTCGATGAAGCGAACGCCCCCGCGCGCGACCGCTCGGGCGGCTTCATAGGCGGCAACGTCGGTGCTCGCGCGGATCACCGCCACGAGACGGTCGCGCTGCAGCTGGGCGAAGACGGGGAGGGTCGAGAGTGACATGGGTCCGGGCAAGGTACGCGTCGGCGTTCGGGCGCGTCCAGCGCTGTGGCATCATGTGCGCAACGACTACCCACCCCTTCCTCAGGGAGATGCCTGATGTTCGATGCCCGCTTGAACCGCCTGCCTTCGTGGGTGTGGTTCCTTGGCGCGCCGGTCGCCCTCGTGCTGGCCGCCTGGCTCGCGCTCAGCTTGTTGTTCCCTCCCGCGCGCGTGAAGCAACTGGTGAACGCGCACCTGCAACGGGCGTTGCGGCGCGAAGTACGCTTCGAGGACGCATCGCTGAAGCTATGGCTGCCGGTTCGCCTGTCCGTCCAAGGCCCCGAGCTGGCCGAGCCTCGTGGATTCGCCGATGGTGTGGCGTTCCGTGCGGCCTCGTTGGAGATGGATCTGGAAGTCTTGCCGCTGCTGTCGCGCCGGCTCGTGGTGCACCGCCTGGTGATCGAGAAGCCAGCGTTGCATCTGGCGCTTCGCGCCGACGGCACCAGCAACTTCGACAACTTCGCCACGCCGGATAGGCCGGGCGGAGCGCCTGCGGCGGTGGACCTGAACGTGCGCGAGTTCGAAGTGCACGGCGGGCAGATACTGATTGATGATCTCGCGGCGTCGCGCCGTGTCGCGCTCGAACTTTCCACGCGCATGGCGCTCGCCACCGAGCACTCCGCCGAGCGGGTCGTCACGAGTGGCGAGACCGTGATCGAGAACGTGGTGTTCGGGCCCGGCAGTGCCAATCGCGCAAGTGATCTGGACCAAGGCCTCAAGGCGCTGGTCTGGCGCATCGAACACAAAGGGCGGTTCGATTCCAAGCGACGGCGACTCGCGCTCGAAAAGTTGGCGCTGAAGCTCGGACGGACCGACTTGGCGCTCTCGGGCATCATCGATGAGCCTGGCCCACGGGCACGCTACGACCTGCGTGCCAAAGGGGACCGCATCGACCTGGCCGAGGTGCTGCGCTGGATGGCGGTCGCCGACGCAAAAGCGGTGCAGGGAATCACGGGCCGCGGGCAGTTGGCATTCGACGTCTCATTGCGAGGCGCGGCTGCCAAGCCCGGCAGCGCGGCAAGCCCGCCGTCGATCGTGGGGGTGTTGTCGGTGAGGGACGGCGCTGTCCGGTACCCCGGCGCGCCGGCGGAGGTGAAGGCGCTCTCGCTCACCGCACGCTTTCGTCCCGACAGCGTCGCAATCCGGGACCTGGCATGCGTGGTCTCGGGGCAACCCATTCGCGCGCAGCTGTTCGCAACGCGCCTGGTCGACCCGCTCGTCCGCTTTGCCATTCAAGGTAATGTCGACTTGGCGGCAATCGCACCACTTGTCGCGCCCCGGGGCGCAAAGTTGTCGGGCCACGCCGCAGTCGATGTGCGCGGCAGTGGCCGCGCGAAAGATCCGGGTTCGCTGACCCTCGATGGCACCGCAGTGCTGCGGAATGTGGGCATCGAATCGAAGGACCTGCCCAAGCGGATCGAGAAAATCGGCGGGACCGTGCGTTTTTCGGCGGCGCGCGCCGAAGTGAGGGGCCTCACCGCCCACGCTGGCCCGTCGTCCTACACGCTCGATGCCATGATCACTCGTCCACTGGCGCTCATGGCCGAAGCTGGCAAAGTCGCGCCGGCGGGGGTGACTTTCGACTTGCGTTCGCCCTACTTGGACCTTGCGGACCTGCTCCCCATCACGCCCGGGGCGCCGTTCCTGCCCAACGCGTCGGGCCGCGGGCAGGTGCATCTCGACCGACTCCTACAACGCAAGCTCGACGTGAGGAGCGTGGCCGCCGAGGTGGTGTTGTCGCCGACTCGCTTATCGTCGCCGCGGTTCTCCATGTTGGGCTACGGCGGGGCCGTGAAGGGCGACGCGAGCTTCGACCTGACCGACACCCGCAAGCCCGCATACGCGGTGCACGCGATCATCGAGCGAGTGCAGGCCGACGCGCTGTTGACCACATGGACGCCGGTACGCGGTCTCGTCCGTGGCGCGCTCGACTCGAACTTCAATTTCGCGGGACGCGGGCAACAGCCCGAGGACCTGCGCCGAACGCTGACGCTGGTCGGCCTGGCAGTGTTCAGCGAGGGCACGCTCGGCCCCGGCCCCTCGCTCGACGCGATCTCGCAGTTCGTGAGGATCCCGGCGCTCAAGCAAGTGAAGTTCAAGAAAATGAACCTCCCCGTGCGCATCGAGCAGGGACGCGTGTTCAGCGATCGGGTCCAGCTTGCCGGTTCGTATGGCGAATGGGCGATGGCGGGCTCGCTCGGGTTCGACGGGGCGCTCGATTACGCCGTGAGCATCACGCTCCCACCCGCCGCGGTCGAAGCCCTCCACGCGCGCAGTGCCCTTGCCGCGGGCGCGCTCACCGACGACCAAGGGCGCATGCTGCTCGACCTGCGACTGTATGGGAATGCGAAGAACCCCAAGGTTGGGTGGGATACGCGGGCGATGCGCGATCGTTTGGCCGGGCGTGCCTCGACAGCGCTCGCCGAGCAACGCGCGAAGCTCGAAGCCGACCTCCGGGCTGCAGCGCAGCAGGCGCTTACACAACAGCTCGGCTTGGGCGCCGCCGACAGCACGAAGCGCTCGCCCAACCTGCATGACCTGGGCGCCGCCGCGCGCGATTCGATCAAGAAGGCCGCAGGGGGATTGTTGGAGGGATTCTTCAAGAAGCCCAAGCCAGGAGCTCCTGCCACTCCGCCGCCTGCCACGCCGCCGCCTGCCACACCGCCGCCTGCCACGCCGCCGACAGTCCCACCCGATACCACGAATCACTGATGTCGGGTGCAAGGGGAGCCGGGCGGGAGAAAAGTTGAAGCCGCCCGGGGGAGGTCCGGACGGCTTCAACTACTGCATGCAACGCACCACTCCTGCCGAAGCGGTGACCTCGTGGTTCCTCGCTGCGCCTGCCGACGTCGGGGACGGCGCCGGCGGCGCGCGCGAAGGGGGTACGAGCCCAGAACGTGCTCTCGTTGATCGCCACCTGAGGGAAGCGACCTCACGTTCTGGCCGGACAGCATGCAATGCGCGTGCCCGGACCCGGGCCCGTCAGCCCCTGGATGCGCGTTCGTACTTAAGTGTAATACTGCGACCGAGCGCCGTGTTCGTTGGTGTTCCGCAGGGATCGCTGACGGGGCCGCAGGGTGCCACCGTGGCGTGACAAGTCGTCGCGCGGGTAACAAGAAGTGCCCGGTTCCGGACAGGTGGTGTCCGGTACTGGGACTGCGGAAACGGGTGAACTCTGGCGCTGGCTGCGGCTCAGAGGGCGAGCGGCACGCCCGCGACCCGTTCGGCATCTTCGATCCACGCGCGCAGCAGTTCGGCCACCGCCAGCACAGGCTCGCGCGAGGGTAGGTTCACAGCGAGCGCGGCCCCCGAATCGCGCGCGAGCAAAGATTGGAACATGGCGTGGACGCGCGCCAGACTGGTGGCGTTGCGGCCATGCGCGCGCAGCGTTGCTGCAGCCCAAGGTCCGAGCCATTCGGCATGGACCTGCTCCTCGCCGGGCGCGAGCCTTAGACCCTGCGGTGTGAACAGCTCCCGGTCGAGCGTGCCGAGCAAGCGCTGGCCTTGTTCCAGGTTGAGCAAAGCCGGGGCGAGGGCGACAGCCCAAAGATGTGAGGGACTCACCCCACGGACCACGCCGCTTCCATTGAGTGATACGAACAGGGCACTGCAGGCTTCGTCCCAGAACACTTCGGTGAAACGGCGCTGCAGCTCATGCGCCCATGCCAGGTAGAACGCGGCGTGTTCGCGATGCCCCGCCATCTTGCCCAGCTGCGCCGCTGCCACCAGCGCGTGATACCAGAGCGCGTTGATGTCGGCTCGGGCCGACGCGGACGCTCCCACGCCGCACCAGAGCAATCCCTCGCCGTCACAGTGGACGCCATGGCGGGAACCCGACCTGAGGTGGTGCATGATCTGTTCGATGGCTGGCCAGGCCGTCTTGTGCAGGAAGGCCTTGGCTCCGGGCTCCTCGCCGCCACGGCGGACCATGAGGTCCACCAAGTGCACGAGCCAGAGTGAGGCTTCGGGGTCGCCATAGCGTGGCAGGCCGTCACCCGCGTCGAAACGCTCGGGCGCGAGGCCTTCATCCAGATATTCGAAGTAGCCTTCTGCGACGCCGCGGGCCGACTCGAAGGCGCGCAAGGTCACCAGGGTGCCGGCGGCACGCAAAGTCGAGGCGCCGCGCTCCTCGCCGTCGCCCGTCAACAGGGTGGCGCGACCGGGCCGTTTCGCGAGTCCGTCGAGCAAGGCGAGCGCGAGTGGGGTCGTGAGAGGGTCGCTCGCGTCGAGTAATGCTTCGCTCCGCCGAGCGAGCGTCCCGCCCGCGCCACCGTGGGCGGCGGCGGCTTGACGCGCAGTGAAGTCGGCGCCCAGGAGCGTGCGCTTACGCCAGTCCTCACGCCGCTGGTAGGCGCCGGAGTCGAGCGCGGCCACGCAGTCGCCGAGCGTGCGCGCGGGGGGCGTGCCGAGCCGCTCCTCGGTGGCAAGCGCGCGGAACAGGTGCTCTTCGCACGACACCACCAGATGCAACGCCGCGCCCGGCTGTGCGAGCGATGCCTGCACCCAGCCGGGGACGAACAGGTCCTCACCCTGGGGCGCGAACACTGCACCAGGCGAACCATCATCGTCCTCGTCGAACGGGTACGCAGTGCCCCGAACCCAAGTGCGGGCGGGAGTGAATGAACCGTTATGCCACAGCGTCACCCCACCGATTCCCGGCAGCGTCTCGAACCGCACGCGACCCGGGATTCCGTGCGCGGCGCCGCGGAAGCTGGCGTCCTCGAGTTGCAATTGATCGGGGTGGCGTGCCAGCAGTAGCGGCGCGACCGAGAGGCGAGTGCTGCCGCCGGCGAGCAGGCGCCACGTGGCGACCAGCGCGTGATGGTCGTGGACCATGCGATAGGTGCGCTCGAGCAATGTGTCGTTGTCGAATCGCCAGCGCCAGCGCGGGAACGGCTCGCACTGGAAAGCTTCGAGATGAAGCTGGGCCCCGGGGCGCGCAAGGGTGAGGCCGTCGCGCTGAATGGAGAATGCGCCCGTGAGTTCATGGGCGACCGGGCCGCTCAGCAGGCGGTCATCAAATCGTGCGAGCAACGCCTTGGGGCCCGCCTCGGTCGGGGCGGCCAGCAGCACCTGCGTGCGGCGCGTGGCAGCGCCCGCCGCGGTGCCTCGCGCGGTGCCGCCTCGGCCATCGGCAAGCCGCCAGGTCCGGCGCGCGTCGCGGATGAAGCCCTCGTGGACATCCTGTCCTTCGCTCATGCGGAGGCGAAGATAGCACGCGCGCGCTGCCGCGTGCGTGGACTTCTCATTGCATCGCCGGGCGGCGGATCACCTGCGTGAGCGGCACCAATGTCAGCCCCGCAAGCCGCTTGGGGGCGAGCGCGCGGTCGAGCCATGCCGCACTCGTCGGGGTCACGCGGAGCAGGATGATGGCGTGCTCCCGTTCGCGTGCTGCCTTGAGCGCGGCATCCCAGGAGCGGTCGAGCGCCTTCTCACCGACTCGTTTCGCTTCGCCGTCGAGCAACGCGTCGGGTTCGTCATAGGCCACGCCTTCCTGCGACGCCAGCGCGCGGCATACCGAACGCGGCGCGGGCTGGACGTGCAGGAATGACATGCGCGCGCGTTTGACTGCCGCGTATACGGCCCGCATGAAGGTCTCGTCCTGGGTGGCGAACTCGCCCATGAGATTGGCCATCGCCACGACGCCGTCAGCGTCCTTCAGGTATCGCCGTGCCAGGCTCTCGACCTGTTTCGGGTTCATGTTCACGAGCAAGGTGGCTGGCCCGGGATTCACGCGCGGGTAGCGCTCGGGCTCCATCGGCACCTGGAGCACGATCTCGCGCTTGGCCGCGCGTGCTGCTTTCATCACGGAACGCCCGCGGGCATCGGCAGCGGGGACCGCGACACTGAACATCTCCGCCCTGTCACACACGCTGCGAGTCAGCGTGGCGTCCTCGCCCATACCGAACAGCACCAACGCGACCCGCCCTTTGGACTCCTCGGGCCCGGTCTTGTCCCCGGCGCTGTTCGCAGGGGGGGCGTCGCGCCCGGGATGCACCAACACCAACTCGTGGGTCGGTCGTCGGGACAATCCGATCATGAGGGTCACCGCGAGGCCGCCACCATCAAGATTGGTTTCGCGACCGGAGATCACCTGCCCGCCCACGGCCTCGAGGCTTCGCGTGATCGCCGAGTTGAGTTGCAGGGGTGAGCCCTCGCGCGGCAGTTGCACACGCCAGCGCAGCGCTGGTCCCTTGGGGTCGGTCAGCACCGTCTCGGTCACGTTCGCGCGTGGCACGCCGGCGTGGTCGAGGGCTTGGTGCACTTGCTTGCCCGCGAGGCGGACCAAGTGCGGCCGGTCGCCCAAGCCCATATGGGAGGCGATCCACAGACGGCCCGAGTCCGCGCGCGACCACGAGAACAACTCTCCCCCGGCGAACAGTGTCAGGGTGAGCGCAGCGAGCACGACGAGCAGGAGCGGCGTGCGGGTCTTTGCGGTCTTTGGGCGGCGTTTGGGCATAGGGAAGGTGCAGGGAACCGTACGCAGCGGTTCCCGGTGCGTCAACGCTACGGGAATCTGGTCCTTGCGCGGCGGGCTTTTTGCACAGGTCTGACACTCAGGGCTAGATGCGGTGACAGGCTTGCCTCCGGCTAGCCGATAATCATCAGGCCAACCACTTCGTGGAGCCAGACGGGCTCCAGCCACCTATCCGGGAGGTCGGTCATGAAGCAACTGCGGTTCCTCTCCATCGCGTTCGCACTCACTGCCTGTACTGCTGCTTCGATTGCGTACGCCGGTGGCGACAAGTGCGCTGCCGCTTCCGCCGCATCCGCTTCGAAGGCAGGCGACGGTTGCTGCGCCTCCAAGGGCAAGGCCACCACGGCGTCGGCTTCCGCTGAGAAGAAGGCAGGCACCTGCACCGCCGAGATGGCGGCGCACTGTACGCCCGAGATGAAGGCCGCCGCAGCAGCAGCCGGCACCTCCTGCTCGATGATGAAGAAGAACTCCACCACCTCGATGGCCGCTGGCGGCAAGTGCAGCGCGCACGGGAACGCGAGCGCGATGATGCATGGCGATTGCTCGGCGTGCGAGGACATGACCATGTGCGAGGAGTCGGTCCGTTCGGCGGGCGCGCGCTCCAAGGTCGTCGCCCTCAAAAATGGTGTGATGGTCGTCTATACCGCCGACACCCCCGAAAATGTCCGTGCGGTGCAGACCGCTGTGTTCCGGCGCAACGAGCAGATGCTTGTCGCGATGCAGGGCAATACCGAGACCAAGCTCTGCAATGACTGCCGCTCCCTGCGCGGCGCGATGGCGAGCGGCAAGCTGCACCGAGAGGTCGTGAACGTGGAGAGCGGTTGCATGACGCTCATCACCTCCACCGACCGCGCGATCGTCCAGAAGATCCATGCGATGACCGGGGCGCAGATGGCCGTGCATGTGAAGAGCTGACCTATGGAATGGCATGGGGCCGGTTCGCTTTTTGCGAACCGGCCCTTCGCATGTCCGGAAGTCGCGCTTGACTGGCGCCGACGTCGATCCAGGACCTAGGCTGCCACCGAGATGACCTTCCTGCCGCGCGTGCCGATGCCCCGTTCGCGCCAGAGCAAGTTGCTGATGCTCGTGGGAGGCGTCGCTGTGCCCGCGCTGCTCCTAGCGGGCCTGGCCATTGTCCTCACGCTGCGCATTGCGCGTGAGGTCGAGTCCGAGAATGCGCGCTACAACGCGTACCTGGCCGAGAAAGTGAACGAGGCCTTCGAGCGCGAACTGCTCGACCGTGTGCGCGAAGCGGTCGTCCCCGCGGAGCGCGTGGCGAACCAAGGGGGAGATGCGAACGCCATGCGACGCGCTCTTGCCACGCGGTCGCGACTGTTCGAGGCGCCGCAATTGCTCACTTTGGAACAGATGGACGGAGCCCTGCTGCGGACAGTCGAGGGACAGTTGCTCCTGTACGGGCAGGATCCCTCCGGCCGACGCGAGCATCCGTTCGCAGCGGTGTTGCTGCGCGATCGTGCGGGCGAGGTCCTGGGTGCCGGCGGCTGGTGGTTCAATCCGCGCGCGTTCGTGGTCACACAGCTTCGGGATGTCGTGCAGGAACGACTCAGCAGCATCCCGCGCTTGTATGGCGGGCTGGAGTCCACGCGGAACCACGCGGTGCAGGTTTTCGATGCGAACGGGAACGAACTGGCACGCGTGCGAGAGCCCGGCACGCCGAACACCTCACGCTTCGCCGAGATGACCGGTCCATTCGAAGGCTTCGTCGTTCGGGTATCGGGCACCCGCAATGGTCCGGTCAGCATCGCGGCACGTTTCGTGGTGGTGGAAGTCGTGTTCATCGGGCTGCTCACGCTGGTGCTGCTCGCAGCGACCGCGGTGGGATTGCGCTACATCCTGCGTCAGATCGAGCTGGTGCAGGTGAAGTCGAGCTTCGTGTCGAACGTGACCCACGAACTCAAGACCCCGATCTCGGTGATCAAGCTCGCGGTCGAGACACTCGAGTTACGACGATTCAACGACCCTGCCGATGGCGACAAGTACCTGCATACCATCATGCGTGAGACCGACCGGCTGACCACGCTCGTCGACAACATCCTCGACTTCTCACGACTCGAGGCCGGCCAGAAGGTGCTCCACTTCGCCGCCGTGGACCCGCGTGAGCTCATCCAGTTGGTGATGGAGAGTTTTCGGCTGCGGCTCGAGGACCAAGGCTTCCATTTCACGGTGGAGGTGCCCGAAACCCTACCCAAGGTGCGAGCCGACAACATGGCCCTGCAACACTGCTTGTTCAATCTGCTGGACAACGCGGTGAAATACTCGCGAGAACGCAAGGAAGTCAGGGTCCATGCGGCCGCGCGTGAGGGATTTGTCAGCATCTCAGTGGCGGATCGGGGCATCGGAATAGAAACCGAACATCTTGAGCGTATCTTCGAGAAGTTCGTCCGGGTCGAGACGGGCCTGGTGCACACCGTGAAGGGTGCCGGTCTTGGGCTTTCGCTTGTGGACCTCATCATTCGCGCGCATCATGGCCGTGTCGAAGTGGCCAGTACGGTGGGCGAAGGCAGCATCTTCACGTTGCTGATCCCCGTCTGGGAGGAAGGCCGCATTCCCCGAGGCGTCAGCCGCGGGTCACGCGGGGCCGATGGCCCCAGGAGACCAATCGATGAAGAAGATCTTGATCGTCGAAGATGAAGAGGGCCTGCTGGACGGCCTTGCGCATAACTTTCGTTACGAAGGCTATGAAGTCCTCACCGCGAAAAATGGCCAAGAAGGACTTCGCATCGCTCTCAAGCAGAAACCGGATGCGGTCCTGCTCGATGTGATGCTGCCCGAGAAGGACGGTTTCACGGTGCTCAAGGAACTTCGTCAGCGTCACCGTGACATCCCGGTGTTGGTGATGACTGCGCGAAACTTCGAGGCCGACGTGCTCAAGGGGTTCGACATGGGCGCGGACGATTATGTGACCAAACCGTTCAGCATCAAGGAACTCATCGCGCGCGTGAAGCGTCTGGTCGCGAGAGGCCCGATGAACACCGGGGCGCCGCCCACGACCACCTACAAGTTCGGCGATGTCGAAGTGCGTTTCGAGCCGCGTGAGGTGTTCAAGGGCACCGAGCAGACCGCGCTCTCCTTCAAGGAGTTCGAATTGCTCAAGTATCTCATCGAGCATCGGGGTCGCACGGTGAGCCGCGAAGAACTGCTCGAGGAGATCTGGGGTGTGGACGAGGAGCTGGGCGTGACCACGCGCACCGTGGACACCCATGTTTCCAACCTGCGCAGCAAGCTGGGCGACGGATTCGAAAAGCCATTCATCGTTGCCGTGCACAAAGTGGGTTACAAGTTCGTGGAGCCCCTGCGCGAGGCGTGAGGGTATGAAACGAACCAGCGAACGCCCCCGTCGATCCAGCCTGACGGGGGCGTTCGTGTATCCCTTGGGGCCGTTCCGATTTGGCTGATGCTACCGGCCCGTCATCTCAGGGACTTGCTGGGCCAGGGAGGAGGCCCGCCTCTCGAGGTAACGCCCTCGCCTCGCCGCTTCGTGTTGCGCGGCCAATTCCGCGCCAAGCAGCATGATGATTGCGGATATATGCGTCCAGAGCATGAACAGCATCACTGCCCCGAGCGCGCCGTAGAGGGTCTGATAGCTGTTGAAATGCGAGACATAGGATGCGAAGCCATGCTTGCCCACTTCGAACAGCAGCATGGCGACCAAGGCGCCGGGCCACACGTCACCCATGTCGTGCCGTACGTTGGGGATATAGCGATAGAGCAGGAGGAATGCCACGAATGAGAATACTGCCGGAATCGCCAGCCCGAGCACGGTGAACAGGGTCTGCATTGGCCCGGTCATGAGCGGGCCGGTCTGGTTCGCGCTCATGGTCTGGGCGAAATGGACCATGACGGTTCCGACCAACGATGCGGTCAACAGGATGCCGAGCCCGAGCACGGCGCCCAGATCGAACAGCTTATCGAATATGAATCCGCGCCCGGTCTTCACGTTCCATGCGATATCGAGAGCGACACGAACCGCCCCGAACAAGCCGCTCGCGGTCCACAGCAGGCCCAAGAGCCCGATGACCGTCAGTGTCCCGGGCTGATTCGATATGTTGCGGATGGAATCGTCGATCAGGGTGCCCGATTGCAGCGGGAGCGACGCGAGCACTCGATCGACTGCGATTTGCCGCTGGGTGGGGTCGCGCAGGATGAAACCCAACACGGCCAACAGGATCGTGATCAGAGGAATGAACGAGAAGAGGACATGGTAGGTGATGGCGGCCGCCAACTGGACACAATGATGATCGCCGAACGCCTGATGTGTGCGGCCCAGTAGCTTGAAGGGGTTTCGCATGGACGGATACCGCCGGGCGAGGAAGGGTCAGAATCGGTGGCCTACTCCATACCGCAAGGAGCATGCCGATGGAACAGCTGCAAAGTGGTGCCTCAGACCTGTCGTGACATCCCATGCCAGATGGTTCCTGGCCATGGACTTGGGGGCGCTGGCGCCATCAGCCGAAGGCGACAGGGAATCGAACTTCGAGGGTGAGGGCCTTGTAAGAGCTTCAGGCGCCTTCGCGTTCACGCCTGCGGCTTCCCGTGTGCCCGCAGTTGATCGTCGGCCGCGCGCGCCAGGCGGGCGAACTCCTCGAGCGTAAGGGTTTCACCGCGGCGCGTGAGCGCGATGCCTGCATGACGACCGAGCTTCTCGACTCGCTCGCGCGGAATCCCCAGGGCGTTCTCGAGCGTGTTGGTGAGCTGCTTGCGCCGCTGCTGGAACCCGGCGCGGATGATGCGGAATAACAGATCCTCGGGTGCCTCGACCGGCGGTTTCTCGCGCATGAAGAACCGCACCAGCATGCTGTCCACATCGGGCTTGGGCCAGAATCCTGATGAGCGGATGTTCATGAGGGGCTCCAACAGCGCATGATAGCGCGCGAACAGCGTGAGCGAACCGTAGGCCGGGGTGTCCGCGGCGGCGGCAAGGCGCTCGGCGTATTCCTTCTGCACCAACAGGATGGCGGTGCGCACGACATGCTTGTTCGCGAACAAGTGTTCGAGGATGGGCGTGGTGATGTTGTAGGGGATGTTCCCCATCACAACCAGGCGCTCCACGCCATGCTCGCGCGCGCAGGCGGCCAGATCGAACTCGAGGAAGTCGCCCTGAACGATCGTGACGCGCGGGGTCTCGGCGAACTCTTCCAGGAGGTACTCGACCAGGCCCATGTCCTTCTCGACCGCAATCAGGTGTTTGACGCGTCGCGCGATGCGAGGAGTCAGTCCTCCGGCACCCGGGCCGATCTCGACCACGATGTCATCCTCGCGCAGGTGTCCATGTTCGACGATTCGCTCGCACAACTCGTCGCGAATGAGGAAGTTCTGGCCGAACCGCTTGCGGGGTGACAGCCCGCGCGAGGCGAGCACGTCCTTGACGCGTTGCAGTTCACCGCCGGATTCCAGGGAGGCCTTGTCGCGGATGTAGTTCGAGGCGTGTGGGCGCCGGTCACGCGGGGAGCGGGGTTCCATGCGGGGAGAATAGGGGCGGAAGCAGTCGGACGAAAGCGGGCCGCACCCGACGCCGCCCGCTCAGGCGCTGCGTTGGGCGCTCGAGTGCTGATCGAGAGCGTCGCGTGCCATTTCGCGTGCGTAGGGGTCGTCGGATCGCACGATCAGTTCGCACAATGCGTCGCGGCCTTCGGGCCCCACCGTCGCCAGGGCGTATGCGGCGTGATGTCGCACCCACCACGAGCGGTCGGAGACACGTTCGACCAACGC
Source organism: Candidatus Eiseniibacteriota bacterium (assembly GCA_039917105.1). Classification (GTDB taxonomy): domain Bacteria; phylum Eisenbacteria; class RBG-16-71-46; order RBG-16-71-46; family RBG-16-71-46; genus CAIXRL01. The sequence goes on from JBDSKE010000243.1 coordinate 15,037, forward strand.
CTCCACTGCATGGGCCTCGCGAATGCGGCCGAGCGCCTGTGCGGCCAATGCGCGCACGGGCCAAGCATCGTCGGCCAGTGCCAAGGTGAGCCCCGGCCCCGCCTCGGCCAAGCCGAGCCGCCCAAGCGCACGACACGCCGCGATCCGCAGTTCGACATGCGGGCTGCACAGGCGACGCTCGATCGGGCCCCGCGCCGAGCGA
>JBDSKE010000244.1:0-3814 GCA_039917105.1 Candidatus Eiseniibacteriota bacterium
GTCGGCTCGCCGCATGGCTGTGGGAACACGGCACGGTGACGACACCCGAGGACGAAGTGGCAGCAGGGTTGGTGCGCGAACTACTCGCGGATAGTCCCGAAGGATTTGATTGGATCTCCGAAGCGCAAGGCGCACAACGGCGCATGCTGATCAAGAGTCTCGAACGCGCGCGGCGTGACCGCATGGCGCGACTGTCCGGGACCCGCGAGAGCGAAGCAAACACGTTGATGCTCGAGATCCGTGCGATTGGTGAACGACTCAAGAAGCTCAGCTCGTAGAAGGGGGAAGTCCATTTATGGCGGCCGTGGCGACCAAGAAACAGATTCGGGAGAAAGAGAAGACGGAACAGCGCAAGCGACTCGACGAGATCAAGTCGCTGGCCTTGCGGCAGGGCTATGTCACGGAAGACCAGATCGTGTGGCTCCTGGACGATGACCTTGATCCCGAGAAGCAGGTGCAACAGATGGAGGATATCCACTCCATGCTGAACACCATGCACATCGAGGTCTTTGCGAGTGAAGAAGAAGCGCACGAGCGCGCCAAGAAACTCCGCAAGCTCGAAGACAAGAAACCGGCTCCCTCCAGCAAGGCCGTGCCTCCGACTCCAGTGCGCTACGACGACCCGGTGCGCATGTACCTGCGCGAGATGGGACGTGTGCCGCTTCTGACACGAGAAGGTGAAGTCGAAATCGCACGCCGCATCGAAGCGGGCGAACGCCAAGTGGTGTCGGCGCTGTTCCGGGCCGAGCCCTCGGTGCGGGAGATTCGCGTCCTTACAAAGAAGCTGAAGGATGGGCTCCTCAAGATCGAGGATTTCGTCAAGGTGGATGACGCGGCCGCGAGTGAAATCGCACTCAAGAAAGAGCGCGCGCGCGCGGTGAAGATCCTGGAGCGCGTCTTCACGCTGCAGAAGCGTTACAACGACATGCTCGAGCGGCAGGATGACCGAATGGCCGACAAAGTTCGCAATAATTACCAGGCCACGCTCGCCAAGGTCGAAGCCGAGCTCCAACAGGAATTGCACAAGCTCTCCATGAACCCACGCATGGTCGAAGGTCTGGCCGCGCCGGTGAAAGGGCTTGCAGAGCGTGCGCTGGAGTTCGACGAGCAGGTGGCTGAGCTCGAACGCCAGTACGGGCATGGCACCGACGATCTGCTCGACTTCGCTCGTCGGCTCAAGAAGGGTCCCAAGGAGTTGCGTGCGGTGCGCCGCGATTCCAGCCTGCAACCCGCCCAGATCGCCGAGTTCCAGAACGAGCTCAAGGGCATCAAGAAGCACATCAAGGCCATCGAGGACGAGGCCAAGATGGCGCAGGAACACCTCCTCGAGATCCATCGTCAGATCCGGGATGGCGAACGGGCAACGGGGCAGGCGAAGAAGGAGATGATCGAGGCGAACGTGCGACTGGTGATCTCGATCGCCAAGCGCTACACGAATCGCGGTCTCGAGTTCTTGGACCTGATCCAAGAGGGGAACTCCGGGCTCATGCGCGCAGTCGACAAGTTCGACTACACGAAGGGCTACAAGTTCTCGACCTATGCCACATGGTGGATTCGCCAAGCCATCACCCGGGCGATTGCTGATCAGGCCCGCACGATCCGTGTGCCGGTGCACATGATCGAGCACATCAACCGCGTGGTCCGTGTTTCTCGGCGGTTGGTGCAGGAACTGGGTCGGGAGCCGACCCCCGAGGAGATCGCGGAACGGCTCGAGCTGCCGGTCGACAAGGTCAAGGCGATCATCAAGGCAGCTCAGGAGCCGATCTCACTCGACCGCCCGATCGGCGAGGACGACGACAGCAACCTCGGCGATTTCATCGAAGACACCAGTGTTGTGAGCCCGGCGCATTCGGCTGCGTCCGCGATGCTCCGTGATGAAGTGAATGAGGTACTCAAAACGCTCACTCCCCGGGAGGCCAAGGTCATCCGGTTGCGCTTCGGACTCACCGACGACGGTGCCCAGCGAACGCTTGAGGAGGTGGGCGCGTTCTTCAATGTGACCCGTGAACGCATTCGCCAGATCGAGGCGAAGGCCCTTCGCAAGCTGCGTCACCCCACGCGCAGCCGGCGGCTCAAGGCGTATACCGAACTGCTGTAGACTTTGTTGCAAGGACCCCGCCCGGCCTGCGCCAGGCGGGGTCTTGCTGATCCAGCTGGACCTACTTTGGAGTAGGTGGACTTGAGCGCCCCCCAGCTACGCTTGCGGGTCGGATCTCCTCAGTCGTACTCGGGGCTACCTTGACGCCACCTTGCGCGTTGGATATAAACCCTGCGCTTCCGTTGCAGTTGGTGCAGGCTGCACCCTGGGCCCATAGCTCAGCGGTCCAGAGCCGCCGGCTCATAACCGGTAAGACCCTGGTTCGAATCCAGGTGGGCCCATTCCTGCACCTGGCGATCGGTTCAACGATGGGCGAATAGCTCAGCTGGTAGAGCATCTGGATCACAACCAGAGGGTCGGGGGTTCAAGTCCCTCTTCGCCCACCATCTCCCTCCTTACCGGCGCGCGGTGTGAACGACGAACTCCGGCACTTTTGGGCCCTGCGCAGCGTCGATGACGAGGCTGCGCGGCTGGCGAGCGACCTGGGCAGACTGCCGGCACTGCGGCGCGCCCACGAGGTCCGGATCGGCTCTATGCACCGGGCCCTTCGCGCACTGGATGAGCGTGCCGAAGCGGCATTGAAAAGCCGCCGCTCGCTTGAGCGTGACATCGCCGCCTTCGATGCCCAGGAGAAGCATTTCGAACACCAGCTCTCCGCCGTGACGGACCAGAAGCAGTATGAGGCGGTGCGCCACGAGATCGCAGCGGTGCGCGCCAAGAGGTCCGATGTCGAAACATCGGCGCTCGAGTGCCTGGAGGTCGAGGAGCGTTGTTCGGCCGAACGGCCTGCGCTCGCGGCGACGTGGGAGCGCGCGACCCTCGACTCTGTTTCGGCCAATGCGGACTGGGATGCCGAGGCGGCCACGGCACGAGCCCGGGGTGCCGAGTTGGATGCGCATCGGGAGAGGCTGGCTCTTCTGTTGCCTGCCGCCTCGCGTAGCCAGTATGAGCGGCTCCGCCACGCACGGGATGGTCGGGCCGTCGCGGTGATCGAGAACGGCGCTTGCGGCGCCTGCTTTTACAGCCTTTCCCCCCACGCGGCACAGGAGGCGCGCAAACGCGATCGGATGGTCGCGTGCGATGGCTGTGGGCGACTCCTCATGTTCGCTCCCGATGGGCATGCGGATTGATGTCGCGGTTGTGACCCATCGGGCCTTCCGTTAGGGTTCCGCGCATGTCGACCCATACTTCCATGGCTGCGTGGACTCTCCGTTGTGATGGAGGTTCACGCGGAAATCCCGGGCCGGCGGCGCTCGGCTATGTGCTCTGCGACCCGGCGGGCGCCGAGATCGAGGCGGAGGGGATCTTCCTTGGCAATGCTACGAACAATGTGGCGGAATACCGCTCCCTCATCGCGGGACTCGAGGCGGCCATCCGTTTCGAGGTGCGCGAGTTGATCGTGCGCATGGATTCCGAGTTGGTCGTGCGGCAGATGCTGGGGCAATATAAAGTGAAGAACGAGGGGCTCAAGCCCCTGTACGCCGATGCGCGCGCGGCTTCGGCCCGCCTCGGACGCGTGCGATACGAATCCGTTCCTCGAGATGACAACGGACGAGCCGACGGGCTCGTCAATGAAGCGCTCGACCGGGCGCTCAGGAGATCCGAGTCTCCCAGGTGATCGCGCGGCATTCGCCGACGCTTCCACGCAAGTGGTCGCCAAGGCCGTGTCGTGAGGAAAGTCCGAACTCCATAGGGCAAGGCGCTGGGTAACTCCCA
>JBDSKE010000245.1:0-2732 GCA_039917105.1 Candidatus Eiseniibacteriota bacterium
AAAGTGCCGACGAGTGTGCCCTCGGCGGTAAGCGACTGCGCGACCGTTGGCGATTGCGTGAGCGCTGCCATGGTCACGCCGCTGCCACTGATCGGACCCGCCATACCCGTGGCGCGCGCGAGGCCGAAGTCCATGAGCTTGGCGCCACTCTTGGTGAGCATCACGTTGCCGGGCTTCAGGTCACGATGCACCACGCCCGCGCGATGGGCCCGGTCGAGTGCATCGGCAATCTGCGAGCCCAGACGCAATACTTCCGCTCCGCCCAGCGCGCCCTTGGCGAGCCGCTGTGCGAGCGTCTCGCCCTCGATCAACTCCATCACCAGATAGTCGGTGTCCCCTTCGCGCCCAACATCGAACAGCGTGCAGATGTTGGGGTGGTTGAGCGAGGAGACCGTCTTCGCCTCGCGTTCGAAGCGGGCACGCACCTCGGGATTGGCTGAGAGATGTTGCGGCAGCACCTTCACCGCAACATCACGCCCGAGCCTCGTGTCGCGCGCGCGATAAACCTCGCCCATACCGCCCGCGCCCAGGGGCGCGAGGATCTCGTAGGGGCCGAGCTTGGTTCCGGGCGTGAGCGTCATTTTCGTAGGAGTCCCGTCCAGCCAAGCGTGAGTTGCAACGACGGCCCCGGTGTCGAACCACTGGGTCGGCTGACAAGGAAGCGCTCACCGTCACGCGTACGGATGCTTGTCATATCCTCGGGCAGTGCGAACATGCGCGTCGGGGTGCCCGCACGCAGGTCGTCTCCCACGGGCTCGAGTGAGAGGCTGATCAGGTCCCCGTGCCGGTCCGAGTAAAGTACCTCGCGACTGTCGCGGCCCCAGAGGATCCGGCACACCCGATCAGGTTCCCCGGGAAGGACCTGCAGCCTGTGCCCAGGCACGGGGTACGAATCCACGAAGATCTCAAGTTGCCCGTTGTCGACGGTCATGAACATGGCCCATTTTCCATCGGGCGAGATTCGCGCATAACGCTCGAGGGCCGAAGTACTGACATAGGGTGCGGGTGTTCCCCCCTCCGTGACCGGGACCGTCCAGAGGTCCCAACTGGTGTCCCCGCCTTGGTTCGCCTTCTGACCCAGCACAGCGAGAAGCAATGAAGTGCCGTCTGGCGACCAGTCCATCACATCCTGGAACAACGCTGGAGCGGTCTTCAGCTTTTCGGCCGCACCGCTGCCTCCGGCGTTGTAGATGTCCACCGTGAGCCCCCCAGACTTACCGAGGTCGACCGCGAGTCGACGGCCATCGGGCGATAACGCTACGCCCACTTCATTCCATGCATCCCGCACCACACGAGTGGGAACCGCGCGTTCGAGGTCGACGCGCCAAATGTCGCGGTCCCGCGTGGCGATCGCGAAGGTCTGGTCCGGGGACAGCGCCCGCACGAGCCAGTCCCCCTCGGGCAGTGCGATTGTCGAGAGCGAGCTTCCCTTGCGGTCCAACCACTCGAGCTTCGACCGCGGCGAGGTCAGGCGTTGGATCAACAAGCGATCGTTCCTCGATGCCGTCGCGACAGGCTCTGCCGTGTATTCGGACGGAGCGGGAGCATCGCCGATCGCGGTGGGCTCACCGACCAACTCGAGCCGATTCAGGTCGAAGCGCTGCGCGGTGACATTACCCCCCTCCACGAAGACCAGATACCCCGGCTCGGCGTAGATCGGCGCACAACCCGCGTCCATGATGTGCTTGACCTTTTTCGAACCGAGCGAGCCCATGAAGATCGGAAAACCTCGGGGCCCCTCGGGGAGCGTGGCGAACAGGAAGTGTTCCCCGTCAGGGAGGAAGCACGGGAATCGATGGGAGGATTCGCCTCGGCTCGAGTCCAGCGCCGTCACCGGACTCGGCGATCCACCTCTGGCTGCCACCTGATACAACGGCCCTGAGGCGCTGGGTGCGAATACAAGGATGTCCTTGCGTCCCCAACTCGCGCCCCGTGCAACGGGAGCCGCGCACAGCTTGGTGGGATTCCCCCCGGCAAGTGAGAGTCGGTAAAGACTCGCCCCCGCGGAGCTGAAATAGGCGAGCGCACGGCCATCCGGCGACCAGGTCGGCGAGTAACCGTTCGCCGCGCCGGTCAACTCGATGGGATTGGTCGAATCCAATGCCCAGAGCCAGAGCGTCTGTCCGTCCCTTGCGCGGTCCCCAGTTGCCACGACATGCGCTCCGTCCGGCGAGATCGCCGAGAAGCTCCAGAACGGCGCCAGCGTCAGGTCCGAGGGCATCGGAATCTGCAGCCGCATCACAGGCGACTTACGCGTGGACTGCGCGTATCCCATGTAGGCGGCTGCCAGCAGGCCCAGCACGCCCACGGCGAGCGCGACGCGAGTGAGCAAAGCCGAGTTGCGGGCGCGTGGCGTCGCAGCAGCGCCGAGCAGTGCCGGCGCCGAATGCGAGCCGGGCTCGCTCATCCACTGCAACTGCAACCGCACGTCGTGCGCGCTCTGGACGCGGTCGCTTGGGTCCTTGGCAAGGCAGGCCGCGATGAGTCGGTCGAGCGCGGGCGGGCTTGTAAGCGCCACCTGCGACACCGCTGCCGGTTCGCTCGACATGATCGCCGAGATCAAGGACGCCTGGCTCCGCCCTTCGAACGCGCGGCGGCCGGTGCTCATCTCATAGAGCACGCAGCCCAGCGCCCACAGGTCGGCGCGCGGATCGGCCTCATTGCCCTCGAGCTGTTCGGGCGACATGTACTGGAATGTGCCTACGATGCTGCCTTCCGCAGTCAAGGCCTGC
>JBDSKE010000246.1:0-5968 GCA_039917105.1 Candidatus Eiseniibacteriota bacterium
CTTGCGCGTCCGGATGCGCGCTGCCAGCTCACGCACGGGTCGGTACATCAGGATCTCATCCGCCATGGCGCCCTCAGGCCTTGAAGGTGGAATCAGGTTCGTCGCTGTTCTTGAGCTTCATGCCGCGCAGGCGTTTGCCCAGGGCCAGGTCCCCGTCGAAATCTCGGGCGATGCTCTCCCCCTTGGAGTCCGAGAAGCGTCCCGGGTAACGACGTTTGAGGATGCCGACAAGCGCGCGCGCATCCTCAGTGACTTCGGGCGGATGGGTCGGAGCCGGAGTGCTCGCGGCGGGCGTCGGTGGCGCCTGGGCAACTGCCGCGGTCGCGCCCGGTAGTACCGAAGCGACCCCGGCGGCGCCGAGCAATTGCATGAACTGGCGGCGGTCGATCGCGCGCGAATCGTTCGGAGCCGACATGCGCACCTCCTTGTATGGGCGGAGCCTGGAAAGCCAAACCGCGCCGAGCCTAAGGACTCGTCCGCCCGTGAGCAACCTGGGACAGGCGGGCGGCGGGAAGCAGCCGACTGCGTTACCCTGCCGGCGACGGCTCGCCCTGATAAGGATGGATCCCATGCCAATGCAGACTTCCGTGCCCCAGGACCCGGCGTTCCGCGAGCGGGTACGGGCAAGCTATGCCCTGCAAGCGATCATGGCCACGCTCGGCGCCGAACTCACTCGGGTCGAGCCAGGCGAGGTCGGGATCGAACTGCCCTATCGCGATGACCTTGCACAGCAACATGGATTCCTGCACGCCGGCGTGCTTGCCACGGTACTCGATTCCGCCTGCGGCTATGCCGCATTCACACTCATGCCTGCCGAGGCGGGCGTGGTGAGCGTCGAGTTCAAGGTGAACCTGCTCACCCCGGCTGTCGGCTCTCGATTCCTGGCGCGGGCACACGTGGTTCGCGCAGGGCGCACGCTCAGCGTGTGCCAAGCCGACGGTTACATGCTGCACAACGGGGTCGAGAAACATGTCGCCCTGATGACGGGGACCATGATGTGCCTACGCGATGGGAATGTGCGGGGCTGACCGTCTCGCCACATTGAAACCCATCGCCGTTCAGCCGCCGGTGATTCCCCAGTGCGCGATTGCCGCGAGTGTCGCGCGGTGATGGACGCCTGCGAGCGTCGCACGCGATGTGCCCAACCATGATGCCGAGTGGTCGGCCGGCGGTGTGCCAAGCTCCAGCACGATCTGCAGTCCGGCCACCGCGAGCGACATCGTGGACGCCTCTGCATCGGGCGGCGGCGCATCACACCATGCGTTCCAGCGTTCGGCTGCCCCGGTGAGGTTGCGCACCCGCATCGTGACGCTTGCCACACCGGTGGCGCCGTTCGCATGCGTGACCGCAGCGGGTTCGCTCGGCACCCGCCATTCCCGCGGGGTGATGTCCTCGATGAGGAAGGGAAGGTTGAATGAGTCCGGCATGAGCAGTTCCCAAGCCAGGACGCGACCGTCGGGGCGCTCGCGTCCCATGGCAATCGGGCCGTCGGCGAACACGCCATGCGCGCGCGCCCGAGCCGCGAATGAACTGAGCTCGGCCCCGCGCAACACCAAGTCGCAGACGCCCAAACGCCCAAGGTGCGGCAGGAAGCGGCGCCCGACGGCATCCACGCGGCGGCGCCAATACTGCCACTCGGGTCCACGCACCAATCGTCTGGCCGCGACCCGGCTCATGCGTGTGCGAGGAGCCAGCAATTCCAGATATCCACCATCCGCAAACGCGATCAAGGCGTTCTCGGTGGGCAACTCCGAGTGCCGACCGCCAGGATGAACCGTGAATCCGGCGTTGCGCGCATGTTCGATGGCCTCGCTCAATGATGGCACCGAGACCACCAAGTGATCGAAGCCGAGGCTAAGGGGCGCGTCCATAGGGGCTCGTGCGAGCGGGCTACTTCAGCGACTGCAGCATCGCCTGGAACTCGCTCTCCGCCGCCTGCACGGTTTTCTGGTAGCCGGTGAACTTGAAGAACACGCTGCCATTGGGACCTTCGACAATCGCGCCGAGAAGCATGAACTTCGCTTTCTTGCTCGAGGATTCCATCATCGGCCCCGATGGCGCGAGGTAATCCCCGGCCACTTTCACGCGCGATATCGTGAGCCCGTTCTGTTCGGTCCTGGAACGCGAGACATCGCGAGCGTGCTCGAACTGCGCTACCCAGCGATCCAGATTGGCATCGACACCGCCGCCCTGACCGATTCCGAAGTGGAACACCGCACACTCGCCCGCTTCAGCGTCTCCGCCCGCCGCGGGGACGGCGTAAGTCGCGAAACGCATGCTGCGCGCCGGCAGCTCGCTCCAGCGCTCGGGAGTGCTCCATGTCATGCCGGGATCGTTCGCGGCCTCCAGTGCAGGCGCCGTGGCCGGCGGCAACTCGCCGCTGGGGGCCGCGTTCGGTGCCCCCGCACTCGGCACGGGCACCACCTGCTGCTTCCAGGTGATGGCCGCCACGATGCCCACCACCAACACCATTGCGATGACGACGGCGCGCAGCGACATCTTTTACTCTCCTGGATCCCGAGCCACAGCTGCCGGCACGAGCGGGGTGCAGCATGGTATGGCGCGCTGCTTCAGGCTTCGCTTTCTTGAAACCGGAACACGAACGCGGCAACCGCGGCGCCGAGCAGCGGACCCACAAGATAGAGCCACAAGTCAGCGTAGTCGCCTGCGCCGGATAGGGCGTTCACCACGATCGGGCCCAGTCCGACGGCCGGGTTGAATGCGCCGCCCGAAAGCGGGCCACCCGCGAAAGCGGCCACGACGATCGTGGACCCGATCGCCAGGCCGTAGAACGAGTTCCCCGCGGTCTTCTTCGCAGTGGCCGAGCTGAGGACGACGAGGCTCAGGGCGAACGTGAACAGGAACTCGATCAACAGCGCGACGCCAAAGGCAACGTCTGTACCGGGCGCCGGCGCAAAAGTCCTCCCCGTCACGAATCGCACCACGAACGCAGCCGCGAGCGCACCCGCGATCTGCGACACCCAGTACGGCACGAGCTGCGCCCAAGCGAGTGCGCCTCGGATCGCGAGCGCGAGCGAGATCGCGGGATTGTAATGTGCGCCAGAAATGTGCCCTCCCATGTACACCATGACCATGAGCGATGTCCCGATCGCGAGCGGCGCGAGCGGGGTGCCCGAAGTGACGGTGAGACCGACGGTGAGGACGAGGAAGAACGTTCCGATGAACTCGGTGAGGTAGTTCTTCATGATGGCGGCTCTCCAGCGCAGAGGACATGGAGCACGGTTCGGACGGCCGGCAGGATGCCACGAATGAAGCTCCCCTGCGAGTGAGCAAGCTCACTTGCCAGGGGGCGGGACTCAGGCTTCGCGCACCCAATCCCGAGACCCATAGCGGTCCCATGAATCCGGCAGGACCACCACCACGGGACCATGGGGCGCAGTCCGCGCCACACGGACTGCCGCCGCCACCGCGGTGCCGGCGGAGCCGCCCACGAACAAACCCTCTTCACGCCAGAGCCGTCGCGTCATCGCGAAGCTCTCCTGGTCGGAAACGCTCTCGGCGGCATCGATGACGCTTCGATCGAGATTCTCGGGTGGCAGGCTGGAGCCAATGCCCTCGATGAAATACGCGGCGTCCGGCCCGGGCACTCCCTCGGTCACCCATCGCGCAAGGCCGGAGCCGATGGGATCCGCCAGCACGATGCGCGCGTTCGGAACATGGCGACGCAGGAACCGACCCACGCCGGTGATCGTGCCGCCCGTGCCCGCCCCCGCCACGAACGCGCCGATGACGCCGCGAGTCTGCTGGAATATTTCGGGCGCCGTCGTCTCCTCGTGCACGCGGATATTGGCGGGATTGCGGAACTGGTCGGTCAGGAACGCACCGGATTCCTCGGCCATGCGCCTCGCCACGTTCTGGAAGTTATCGGGATGATCGAGGGTTGCATTGGGCGTGATGACGAGCACCGCGCCGAGTGCCGCGAGTGCCACGCGCTTGTCGAGCGACATCTTCTCGGGCATCACGCAGACCAGCCGGTAGCCGCGCACCGCGGCGACCATGGCCAGTCCCATGCCCGTGTTGCCCGCGGTCGCCTCGATCAAAGTATCGCCGCGCTTGAGCAACCCATGTGCCTCGGCTTCATCGACAATCGCGAGCGCGATCCGGTCCTTGGTGCTCCCGCCCGGATTCAGATGCTCGCACTTGGCCAGCACCGGCACCGGCAATCCGGCGCCGATCCGCGTGAGCGGCACGAGCGGTGTGCGCCCGATATGGTCGAGGATCGAAGTCGAGGTCAGGTCCTCACCAGGTTCCGCAACACGGTCTGCAGGATTCCGCCGTTGCGGTAGTAGTCCACGTCGACGGGCGTGTCGAGCCGCGCGATCGCAGTGAACTCCATGACCGGGCCGTCCTCGCGCTTGGCACGCACGGTCACCTTCTGGCGCGGCTCCAGCTCACCGGTGAGCCCGACGATGTCGAAGGTCTCCCGCCCCGTGAGCCCGAGCGAGTCCGCGGACTGCCCCGCTTCGTAGACCAGCGGCAGGATGCCCATGCCCACCAGATTCGAACGGTGGATCCGTTCGAAACTCTCGGCGAGCACCGCCCGGACTCCCAACAACAGCGTGCCTTTTGCTGCCCAATCGCGCGACGAACCGGTGCCGTATTCCTTGCCCGCCAACACCACGAGCGGAATCTCCGCCAAGCGATAACGTTCGCTCGCATCGAAGATGGCGACCTGCTCGTTCGTGGGGAAGTGCACGGTCACATTGCCCTCACTTGCCGGCACGAGCAGGTTCTTGAGGCGGATGTTCGCGAACGTGCCTCGCACCATCACCAGGTCATGTCCGCGACGCGAGCCGTACGAGTTGAAATCCTTCTTCTCGATGCCGCGCTCGGCCAGCCACCGACCCGCGGGCGAGTTCAGCGCGATGTCCCCGGCAGGTGAGATGTGGTCCGTGGTCACCGAGTCGCCCACCATCACCAGGACGCGCGCGCGTTGGATATCGGCGAGCGGAACCGGATCGAGCGTCAGGTGCTGGAAGAAGGGCGGCTCATGGATGTAGGTGCTCTGAGGGTCCCACGCGTACAGTTCACCCTCGGCGACCGGGATCGCGTTCCAACGCGGGTTGCCATCGAACGCATTGCCGTAGCTCTTCTCGAACATCTCCGGCTTCAGGCTGGAGGCGATCGCGTCGGAGATCTCCTGCTGAGTGGGCCAGATGTCCTTCAGGAATACAGGTGCGCCATCAGACCCGACCCCCAGGGCCTGCGTGGCGAAATCGATGTCCACGGTGCCCGCGAGTGCGTAGGCCACGACCAGCGGCGGCGACGCAAGGTAGTTCGCGCGCGTCAAGGGGTTGACGCGCCCCTCGAAGTTGCGGTTGCCGCTCAGGACCGCCGCTGCGACCAGGCGTCCATCTTCGACCGCCTTGGCGACCGCCTCGGGCAGCGGGCCGCTGTTGCCGATGCAGGTGGTGCATCCATATCCCACGACGTTGAAGCCCAGGGTCTCCAGGTCCTTCATGGTGCCGGAAGCATTCAGGTACTCGGTCACGACTTTCGAGCCCGGAGCCATGCTCGTCTTGACGAACGACTCGACGCGCAGTCCCTTGGCAACTGCCTTTCGGGCCAGCAGGCCGGCCCCGAGCATCACCGAGGGGTTCGACGTGTTCGTGCACGAAGTGATCGCCGCGATCACCACCGCGCCGTGGCCCAGCGTGCTCGAGGTGGCGGTGGCCACCGAGGCCGTACGCGCCCGTTCGGCCTCGGTCAGGCCGAATCCCCGCTCCTTGACCGGAGCGCTCAGGCTCTTCTTGAAGTTCGCCTGCATGTCGGTGAGCGCGACACGGTCCTGTGGACGCTTGGGTCCCGCCAGGCTCGCCTCGACCTGGGCCAGGTCGAGCGAGAGCGTGTCGCTGTAGACCGGCTCCGGCGAGTCATCGGTGCGGAACAGACCCTGCGCCTTGGTGTAGGCCTCGGTCAGTCGGGCGGCATCCGAGCGACCGGTGCG
>JBDSKE010000247.1:0-8837 GCA_039917105.1 Candidatus Eiseniibacteriota bacterium
GCGCCCGGCTGCTTCTGGATCGAGAGGATCACGGCTGGTTTGCCATCGACGCTGCCGTCCCCGCGCTTGGCGAACGTGCCGAGGCCGACGCTGCCCACTTCCTTGAGCAGGACCGGCACACCGTTGCGCGTCGCGACAACTGTGTTGAGCAATTGTTCGGGATCCTCGAGCCGGCCCAGATTGCGGATCAGGTATTCCTGCGACTGCGCCTCGAGGTAACCGCCGGTGGTGTTCTCGTTGCTGGCCCCCACCGCCTGTTCGACCTCCTTGAGGGACAGGCCCAGTGCGGCGAGCCGCTGGGGATTGACCCGCACTTCGTACTGCTTGACCCCGCCGCCGATGGGAATCACCTGCGAGACGCCCGCAATGGTCAGGAGCCGTTGCCGCACGACCCAATCCGCAAGCGTGCGCATTTCCGTCGGCGAAGTCTCGCCAGAGGAACTCTCCAAACCCAGCAGCATGATCTCACCCATGATTGATGAGACCGGTCCCATCGCCGGGGCGACGCCCTTGGGAAGATGCTCAGCCGCCAGTTGAAGCTTCTCGCCAACGAGTTGGCGATCACGATAGATATCCGTGCCCCATGCGAACTCGACGGTCACCACCGAAAGGCCGATGCCCGACGTGGAGCGAACACGCTCGACACCGGGCGCGCCGTTGAGCGTAGTCTCGATCGGAAGGCTGACCAGGGTCTCGACCTCTTCGGGTGCCAAGCCCGGGGCCTCACTCAACACCGTCACCGTCGGTCGATTCAGGTCGGGGAAGACATCCACAGGTAACTTCGAAATGACCGTCGTGCCATAGATCAACAGTAAAATGGCGGCGGCGACGACGAACATCCGGTTCTTGAGCGCGAGGAGGATGATCCTATCGAACATGCTCGCTCCCCTCAGTGGCCAAGGCTGGCGACCGGAGCCGTCAGCAGGGGATAACCACCGGTGACGACCACCCGGTCGCCGGGAGAAAGCTCGCCCGTCACGACGACACTCGTGCCCAGGCTGGTGCCCAAGCGCACCTCTCGCGCCGTGAAACGCTCTGGAGCGTTGTGAACGAAGACGAACTTACGTCCGTCCTTCTCGAACACAGCGCTGCGAGGAACCACGAGCGCCGATTCCACCTCACCCTGTTCGATCCCGACGCGGACCAATGCGCCGATTCGGAGCAGGCCCCCCGGGTTCGGCACTTCGAACCACGCTTCGATGGCGCCTGCCACCTCGCCCTGGGTGACCCCCAACGCAACGCGACGGCCAGTCAAGGCCAGCTCCGGCATGCTCTCCGACGTGATGACCGCGCGGCTCGATCGCTGCACGCCGGCGACATCGGCTTCATAGACGTCGGCATGCACCCAGACCACCGAAGGATCGAGCAGAGTCATGAGCTTCTGGCCCGCGTTGACGAGTTGGCCATTCACCACGAACACCCCGGTCAGTACGCCATTCAGGGGCGCACGAAGAGTCAGGGCGTCCACGATCGTCAATCGTGCGATCGACTGGCCCTTTCGGACGGCCTGGCCCAATACTGGGACTCGCCCGCCGCTGAAGGAGATCCTGCCCGACTGAGGCGCAACAATCTCGATCTCGCCCCCGCCTCGCGGAGCGACTCGTCCAAGCACGCTCAACTCGCGTTGCACGGGCTGGCGCTGAAGCGGCTGTGTGCGGATCCCCATCAGGAACTGCGATTCCTTCGCGACATAGACCTCTGCGCCCGCGCCCAGCGGCGCACCGGAGGCAGCCGGGGCGGCATCATGCCCCTCGTGGGCGTGCGCCGCTGGAGTCAAGACAAGGCAGAGGAGCAGAGCCATTCGCGCTTTCGGGGCGCGCCGCCGTCTGAGCAAGAACCACAGGAGGAGGAGCACACCGGCGCCCACCAACAGCCAGAGCCATCGGAATCCCTGCTGCACCGGATGCCCCGCTCTATCCATCGCAGGGCCAACCTGCAATCCCGAGAGCGCGAATCGCTCGCTCCCCGCTGCAGCGGTGACGGTCATCAGGACCGTGAAAGTCCCCGTGTCCCTTGGCGCTTGGAACGCTGCGGTGAAGACGCCCGGTCGCTCGGTGGATGCGGCGGTGCCGGACCAGAGTTCCCGGGCACCCGAGCGAAGGTTCAATGAGACCGTTGCCCCCGTGACGGGTGCATTCGTCTGAAAATCGCTCAGGTACACATCGAGTGTGGTCTTCATTCCAGGCGTGAGCGGATCATTCTTGAGAAGGACTTCGTATTGCTGCGAAGCTGCCGCGAGCACGTGCCGCCCGGGACTCACGGGACCGCTCGCGCCGGGCGCGCTGTCGTGGCCCTCGTGCGCACCTGCGAGGGTGGCGGTGCTGGTCCCCAATAAAAGCGTCAATAGCCAGACCGCGGGTCTCATCGGTCGACTCCCCCGTTCATATGCGCCAGATCGAGCCCGACCTCGGACTCCAGTTCTGCGCGAGCGGCCCAATAGGCGTCGCCCGCCTCGAGTTGATCCAGGAGCGTATCCACCAGGCGGCCCTTCTGAGTGAGATAGGAATCAAGCGGGATGCGTCCGTCCGCATAGGCCTCGCGAATCAGCACAAGGTCCTGGCGCACGCGCGCCGACCGCGCGAGGTAGAGGCCGTACAGACCGGCGGCGTCCTGGAACCGTCGCACCGCTCCCGTGATCTCCAACTGGGTTTGCAGGGAGTAACGGTCGAACTCGGCTTGGCTCCGCGCGATACTTGCGGACGCGTGTGCGCGTTCTGCTTGGTTCTTCTGCCACAGCGGCAATGGCGTGCTGATGCGGGCGGTCCATAGATTGTCAGTCGAGTTGGCCCCTGTGATCCCGTCAATGATGGCCGGATCGCCCGTGAAGTCGTCACCCGACAGGGATTGGCGTTCCCTTGATAGCCCCACGCCCAGCGTGATGTTCGGGCGGTTGGCTCGCTCGGCCAGCCGGAGTTCCGCTTGCCGCTCGGCGATCCGTCGGCGCAACACATCGCGGTCGGCCCGGCTTCGCATGCCGAGCGCGACAACCGAATCCTCCGGTGTACTGAGCGAATCCACATGGAGGTCGCCGTCCAGCCGCGTCGAGTCCGGGATCGCCTGGCCCATCGCCAGCCCAAGCGCCACGATCGCCTGACGAAGCTCACCGTTCGTGCGCCGGCCCTGTGTCTCCAACCGGAATAGGTCGAGTTCCGTCAGGCGGGCGGTCACGGGTGTCATGGACCCATCGCGGACCCGCGCCTGCGACGCTCGCACGACTCGCCGGTCCAGATCGGCCAATGCATGGATGACGGTGCCGCGATCCTGAAGGAAGAGCGCGCGTGCGAATCGCGCACGCACGTTCGATTCGATCTGTTGCAACTTGGCGCGCCATTCGGCGGCGCTCGTCTGCGCGCGCGCGCTGGCCAAGGACTGGCGCGCGGCGCCCTTACCCCACAACTCGAACTCCTGGCTGATTCCAACGTCGATCTTGGATTCCTCGCCAGAGCCCAATGACTGGCCACCGCGAGCGACTTGGAGTTCCAACTCGGGATTGAATGCCCGGATTCGCGCGTAGGACGAGTCGGCGCGGGCGATGGCGATATCCGCATTGGCCACGCGAAGTTCGGGATGCGCCGTCCGGGCGGCTTCGAGCGCCCCTTGGAGCGTGAGTGGTTGGGGCTGTGCCGTGGATCGTTCAGGGAGTGTCGTCCCCAACAGCACAGCGCACGCGAGCGCCGCCCAGTGATGCGTCAGCCGTGAAGCCATTCGATCCCCGCCTTTCCGTCAGGCAGGTGAATCGCCTGACATGCATTCCCGCGCGCCCGCACAAAGGCACGCCTTGTCCTACCTCAGGACCACAACGGGATGCTAGGCGGAGTGCGGAGGACCGCGAGGAGATGGGTGGGCAGCCGGGGGCTCTGGTGGCGAACCTGATCGCGCATCCGGCGCGAACCGAACGGAAAAAGTCCGCGGATCGGCGGCCGTTGGAACCACTCGCACCAAAGCGTAGAGCAACGGGGACGCGTGAGGCGCGGAGATCGAGTTTGCATCCAGCGCCAACACTGCCTGTGGCTGCACATTGTCGCAGCAGCATGAATCTGTGGGGTCGGGCTGCCCGCGAGATGGCAGCGCCTCTGGGCAGCATTCGTGATCGCCTTGTTCGTGATGCGCGGCTTCGATCATGACGGCGGCGGCACATGCAGACATCAGCGCGCAATGACTCGATTCGAGCGGCATGAGCACCGCCAAGAACAGAGTCAGGATCACGCGTAGCCCAAGCAGGTGCTTCATTCGACCGTTGCCTCCAGTTTCCGAGCCGGGAGCAGCATTGCGCTGCCCGGGACCGTTGGTCAAGTGGGTTTCGACCTGGACTCATCTGCCCAATAGGGACGGGCCGCGAACTCACAGGGGCTTGACCCAGTGTGTCAGGAAGGTCCCTGGTCGCCCGCCGTGGGCAGAGCCACTGCCAAGGCGCGACGGAGCTTGCTGCACGCGCGAAGGGAATTCGTTCAATAACCGGCTTGAATGGCGGCCACAATAAATACGAAAAGGCGGTTCCATGGGCATTCTTGGCTTGAAGGGGCGCGGCATGGTTGGTGCACACTCGCATGAGTCATCCGCAACCAACGAGGCGTCGCGACCAGTTGTCCCCGCATTCCCTGGAGGCCTGATCAGATGAAACGGTCCTTTATGTCCCGCCTGCGGGTCGGCTTTCCGGCCCTACTTGGGCTGCTCAGCGTCGATTCCGTCGCGTTGGCCCAAGGCACTCATGAGCACACCACCACCCGCACGATGGCGGCCCCCGCTTCGAAACAATTCGAGATCCGGTTTCTCGAGGGCATGATCGATCACCACGCCATGGCCGTCCACATGAGCCAACTCCTGCACACGGAGGCCGTCCATCCCGAACTTCGGGTTCTGGGGGACAGCATTGCCGCAGGACAGAGCGCCGAAATCCAGCAAATGCAGGGCTGGCTCAAGGAATGGTATGGGCGGACCCACGAGCCCGCCCGCATGATGGCAGGCATGGGAATGCTTGAGAAAATGAAGGGCGAATCATTCGAGAAGGAATACCTACGAATGATGATTCGCCACCACGCCTCAGCCGTACGATCGGGCAGGGAATGCGAACGTCGCGCCAAGCATGCCGAGTTGCACACTCTTTGTCACCACATCACGGAATCCCAGAAACGCGAGATTGCCATCATGAAGGATTGGCTCTGTCGATGGTATCAAAAGTGCAAATGAATCCCCTGAGCAATAAACACTTCTGAGTCGAGACGCATTTGACGATGCAGGAAGATATCTCCATGGACAGCCCCAAGCGAATTGCATCCATCCAGTCTTGTCGGGCATGCGAGGAGTCAAGCGCTTTCACACTGGCCCATTAACTCGGAGCACAGTGCGCACACGTGCCGCGTCTGTGCTGACAGCTGCGAGGCGTGTGCTCAGGACTGCCAGGAACTCAGTGACGACCCGATGATGGTTCGGTGCGCAGCCGCGTGCATCAAGTGCGCAAAAGCCTGCCTCGAGATGGCGGCAATGGCTGGGAATTAGCGCCTCACCTTTGCATCGACAGTTTCCCTGGCTCCTGATCCAACGCGCGCAGTGCTGCGTCGATGTAGCGTTGCAGGACCAACCCTCGGCGGGCATCGAGTTCGTGTGACTCACCGCTCCTGACGGCCTTGGCGAACCGACGACGCGCGTGGGACCACGGCTCCTCGCCCGATGCCGCCACCGCATCGAAGGCGAGCACGCCGCCGGGACCATACACTTCGACGTCGAATACCGACTCTGGTAGGTGCATGACGCCAGACAAAGCCAGTTCGCTCACGGCGCCCCCTTCGTGACGACATGCCAGCGCCACAAACGCGCGCGGGTCACCACGCCCCACGATCGATTCGATCGGCCCCAGAGCCGCATCGAGCAAGTCGAAGGCATGTGGTCCCAAGTCATGCAGTGCCCCATATTCGCGTCTCCATGCGCACGCGTATGGCCCGCGCACGAATGCGCCGGTCAAGAATGACAGCCGCGCACCGATGGCGCCGAAGTCGCGCGCTTGGTCGATCCACGCAGCCGCCTTCGAGCGAAAGCGATGCGTCAGCATGAGCTGCGTGACCACTCCCGCCTCGGCCACCGCAGCGGTCAGGCGTTCGGCCTCCGCGAGGGTCAGTGCAAGCGGTTTGTCGAGCAACATCGCCTTGCCGGCATGCGCTGCGCGAACCCCCAACTCAGCCTGCACATCCGGCGGCACCGCGAACGCCACCGCATCGCAGCGTTCGAGCAGGGCGTCGAATGATGCGACTGGCTCGCATCCGTGCGCAGTGGCAAGCGCCTGCGCTGCTTCCGCGCGCCGCGCCCACACTGCGGCCAAACGGGTCTCCGGGCCGGCGGCCAACATCGGCGCGTAGGCCCTCTCCGCCCATGGCCCAGCCCCCGCGAGTCCCACGGCCAAAGATGCGGCAGCCTGTGCGCTCACGAGGGCTTTCTTGGGTCGAACGTGGATTGCCTGGCCATTTCTTCCCACAAGGCGCGCTCCTGTGGCGTCGGATCGGGAGGCACCTGCACGGATATGCCGACAAACAGGTGTCCCCGCGTCCCATCACTTTCGGGCAGTCCCTTGTGACGCAAGCGAAGTTGTTGGCCCGCCGCAGTGCCGGCGGGAACCTTGAGCGACACGGTCCCATCGAGCGTCCGGATCTGGACCGTCGTACCCAGCACGGCTTCCCATGGGGCAACATCCAACTCGTAGAATAGATCGGCTCCCCGTACGGCGAACTCCGGATGCGTGGCCAGCCTCACGCGCAGGAACAGATCGCCGGGCTCCCCTCCACCCTCGCCCTCGTGCCCCTTACCCGCGAGTCGAATCCGTTGCGCCTGCCGCACACCCACAGGAATCTTCACTCGCAGGTTCTGGGTGGACGACTGGCCCGTGCGCGGGTCGCTCCGCTGCAGCGTGATGATCCGGGTTGCACCCAGGAATACTTCTTCGAGCGTGACGAGGATATCGCCCTCGATGTCGCGCCCGCGCTGGGCGAATCGTTCGGAGCCGGGGCGCGGATTTCTCGTTCGTCCGAACTCGCTTGACTGGCTCCCGCTTCCGCTGCCGAAGAACGTCTCGAAGAAGTCGCTGAAGCCTGTGCCGCCGAAATGGAAGTCCTGCGCTGAGCCGGCGGCGGGGTTGTAACCCGCTCCCGCTGAATGGGTGGGTCGCTCCGGCTTATCCCAGTGCTCACCGAGTTGATCATAGCGACGGCGCTTCTCGGGATCGCTCAGGACTTCGTTGGCCTCGTTCACTTCCTTGAAGCGCGCGTCAGCCGTGGCCTTGTCCGTGGCGACGTCCGGATGATATCGGAGTGCCAGCTTCCGGAAAGCCTTCCGGATGTCCGCCTCGGTCGCGTCGCGTGGCACTTCGAGGACCTTGTAGTAGTCCCTGAATGCGACCGGCATAGCGGGCTCCCCGAGTGACTACGCAGTCACAGGTCGTACTTGAGGTGAATCAGGCAGCGCGCTTTGAGACAGATGCCAGAATCTGCTGCAATTGACTCATGTGAACGGGTTTCACCAAATGATGATTGAAACCCGCTTCCAGCGAGGCTTGGCGGTCCGAATCCCGACCATACCCGGTCAGTGCGACCAGCACGACATCCTTGAGGACAGGGTGCTGCCTGAGCTGCTTAGCAACCTCGTAGCCATTCAGACGCGGCAGCCCAATGTCCAACAATACCACGTCAGGTGGGCACTCCAAGGCTGCCTGAACCGCCGCCACCCCATCGTGGGCTGTCCGAATCTCGTGCCCCGAGGCATCCAGCAGAAGTGAGATGCCCATCACCGTGTCCACCTGGTCGTCCACCACCAGCACTCGCAACGGACGAGTGGGGCGCGACTCGGCTTTCTGTTCGACCACTTCGGACGTGGAGGGCTGCAACACCTTCAGCCGGACGACGAACTCGCTCCCCTGCCCCGGCGAACTCCGGACTTCTACCTTCCCCCCGTGCAGGTCCGTTAGCCGTCGCACGAGCGCCAACCCAATACCGAACCCACCCTGTGAGCGGTCCAGGGGTCGCTCCGCCTGTGTGAAGAGGTCGAACACGGTGGGAAGCAACTCGGGGCTGATTCCGGTCCCGGTATCGCGCACGCGCAACTCGCACTCGTCACCATCCTGCTTCACCGTGAGCCAGATCTGGCCGCCCTCATTGGTGTACTTGGCAGCATTGGTGAGCAGGTTCACCAGCACCTGCTCCAGCCGCGCGGCGTCCCCATGCAACCAGATCGGTTCCGGCGGGAGTGACACGGTGAGTTCGTGCCGGTGCTTTTCGATCAGCGTGCGCACGGTCTCGACAGCGACTTCCACGATGTTGGCCACTGCGACGGGTTCCCGGCGGAGTTGGATTCTTCCCGTGGTGATGCGGGTGACATCAAGCAGATCATCGACCAGGTGCTGAAGCCGGGCCAACTGACGCTCGATGATGTGCCTGGCCTGCTCTTGAACGAAGTTCTCATGTCCTTGATGAAGCTCCAGAAGCTCCACGGCGCTGGTGATGGGCGCAAGCGGACCGCGAAGTTCATGACTGAGCATGGCGAGGAATTCGTCCTTGCGACGGTGCAGTTCCGAGAGTTGCGCCGCCTGTTCGCGCACCTGATTCGCAATCCGGCTGCTCTCGGTGATATCGCGCGCTGCGGTCACAACACCTTGGAGTTCGCCGTTCTGGTCATAGAAGGTTGTTGCATTGCAGGACACCACCGTTTCGTGACCATCGCGGTCCCGGACCGTGAGTTCAGCGTCGGCGACCTGGCCTTCGCTCAGGGTCAACGCAATCGCACTTTCGGCGAGCTCGGGCAACGTGAAGCAATCCTAGAACTGCGCGCCGACCAAGTCCTCACGCGCGGTCCCAGTG
>JBDSKE010000248.1:0-5061 GCA_039917105.1 Candidatus Eiseniibacteriota bacterium
TTCGCGCGAGCCAGACGCACTGACCAGGGAGGTTCACACCTATGGCACCGATCCGTCGCTCCTCCCTCGGCCCGCTCGGCGTGGCGATGGCGCTCTCACTGCTGCTGGGTTTCGGCTTGGCGCGGGCCTTGACCGCCGCCGATGATCTGCGCACGCAACTCGACCTGTTCTCGCAGGTGCTTTACCTGGTGCAGAACAACTACGTCGAGCAGCCGGACAACCCCAAGCTCATCAAGGGGGCCATCGATGGCATGCTCAAGACGCTCGATCCCCATACCGTGTTCCTGCCGACCCAACGCGCCCAGCAGATGGATGAGCAGTTCCATGGCGAATATTCGGGCATCGGGGTCAACTTCGACATCCAGGACAACAAGATCGTGGTGTTGTCCCCGCTCGAAGGAACCCCGGCCTTCCGCTTGGGGATCCGTGCGGGTGACAAGATCATCGAGATCGACCACAAGCCCTTGAAGAAGAACCTCAATAACGATGATGTCTTCAAGGCGCTGCGCGGCCCCACGGGCACGCATGTCGCCGTCACGATCGAGCGCGTCGATGAGCCCGAGCCGGTCCACTTCGACATCGAACGCGCCAAGATTCCCATCGAGAGCGTTCCCTATGCCTACATGATCCGTCCGGGCGTGGGCTACGTACGCATCATCCGTTTCGCCCAGACCACCGGGGATGAGCTCGAGGGTTCGATCGCCAAGTTGCGCGCACAGGGCATGAAGAGCCTGCTGATCGACCTGCGCTCCAACTCGGGCGGCCTGTTGTCGCAGGCGGTCGACGTCCTGGACCAGATCCTGCCGGCCAACAAGAAGCTCGTTTATACGCGTGGCCGCATCCCGTCTTCGAACGCGGATTACTACTCGACCGATCGGGTCGGCAAATGGACCGATGGCCCGGTCGTGGTGCTCGTGGACCACGGCAGCGCGTCGGCGTCGGAAATCGTGTCGGGCGCGGTGCAGGACCTCGATCGTGGCCTGGTGGTGGGCATCAACACGTTCGGCAAGGGGCTGGTGCAGAACCAGCTGAACTTGTCCGAAGGCAAGTTGTTGCTGACCGTGGCGCGCTACTACACCCCGAGCGGGCGTGGCATCCAGCGCGACTACAGCAAGTTCGCGGACAACGCCGATTATCAAGAGGATGCCTACAAAGAGGATGTGCCGACCGACTCGGCGCTCAAGGCGCGCCCGGTGTTCAAGACCACCTCGGGTCGGGCGGTCTATGGCGGCGGTGGTATCTATCCCGATGTGGTGGTGAAGGATCCCCCGAACCTGACGCGGCCCGAGGTGGAGCTGATCACCAAACGGGCGTTCTTCGAGTTCGGTACCGGCTACGTCAACAAGCGCAAGGGCACGACCTGGAAGCCCGAGGCGTTCAGCCGCAGCTTCGTTCTGGCTGAGGCCGATTGGCAGGACCTGCGCCACATCACCGTGACCAAGAAGATCACGATGAACGACAGCACCTGGACGGCGGAGAAGCCATTCATGCTGCGCCAGGTCCGGGCCGAGCTTGCCCAGCAGACTCTGGGCACACTCGAACGCTATCGCATCGCGGTCGAGGATGACTCGCAGTTGAATGAGGCGCTCGACTTGTTCCCGCGGGCCCAGAAGCTCATGAGTGCGATGACGGCGGAGCCCAAGAAGGCGGCGGTGAAGCGCTGATTCGGGCGCCTGAACCCGCAAGAAGCCCCGGCGGAGCAATCCGCCGGGGCTTCTGCATGCACCTTGGCGTTGCATGTCAGGGGATCGGCTTCGTCTCCAGCAGCCCCATTCGGCCCAGGATCCATGCGTAGTCGAAGGCCGTGTCATGCAGCGCGTCGTAACGACCGCTCGCTCCGCCGTGGCCGGCACCCATGTTGACCTTGTACAGCAGCGGGTGCGTATCGGTCTTCAGCGTCCGCAGCTTGGCCACGTACTTGGTGGGCTCCCAGTAGCCCACCTGGCTGTCGTTCAGGCCGGTCTTCACCAACATGCTCGGGTAGGCTTGCTTCGTGAGGTTGTCGTACGGGGAGTAGGCCCTGATCCACTCGTACTGTTCCTTCACCTTGGGATTGCCCCACTCCTCGAACTCGCCCACGGTGAGCGGCAGCGACGAATCGAGCATGGTGTTGATCACATCCACGAATGGCACTTGCGCCAAGACGCCCGCGAAAAGATCGGGGCGCAGGTTGGTCACGGCTCCCATCAGCAGCCCGCCGGCGCTGCCACCCTGGATCACGAGGCGGTCGCTGCTCGTGTACTTCTGCTTCACCAGGTGCTCGGCGCAGGCGATGAAGTCGGTGAAGGTGGTCATCTTTCGACTCATGCGAGCCGCATCGTGCCACTTCTTGCCCATATCACCGCCGCCGCGGATGTGTGCCACGGCGCAGATGGCGCCGCGATCCAGCAGGCTGTAGCGCACCGAGCTGAACGTGACATTGGACGGGATGCCATAGGAGCCGTATGAGTAGAGCAGGCAGGGCGCATGGCCGTCGCGGACCAGTCCCTTGCGGTACACCAGCGAGATGGGCACCGAAGTGCCGTCCTTGGCGGTGGCTGTGATCCGCTCGATCGCGTAATGCGTGGCATCCCAATCTCCCAGGACCGGCTGGCGCTTGAGCAGTTCGGACTGGAAGCTCGCCAGGTCGAGGTCGAATACGGAGGGCGGAGTGACGAACGACTGGTAGGAGTAGCGGAACTTGTGCGTGGTGAACTCGGCGTTGGACGACGGCCCCACGCTGTAGGCAGCCTCATCGAACGGCACTCGCCGCGTGCGCCCCGTGGCCAGATCCATGACCGCGAGGTGCGGCAGCGCATTCTCGCGCTCGGTGAACACCAGGTGATCCGCAAAGCAATCGAGGTCGCTCAGCATGACGGCATCGCGCTGGGCCACCAGTTCGCTCCAGTGCGCGCGGTCGGGTGTGGCCACCGGCGCGGTCACCACACGGAAGTTGCGACCCGTATCATTGATTCGCAGGTAGAACAGATTGGCGCGGTGGTCGAGGTAGTACTCGATATCCTGCTGGCGGGGTGCGATCAGGGTCCACGTGGCGTTGGGGCGGTCCGACGAAAGCACGCGGACCTCGGACGTGGTGTGGCTGCTGATGGTGTGCACCAACCACCCGCCACTGCGTGTGAGCGAGACGGATTCATCGAAGCGTTCGTCGGGCTCCTCATGCAATAGTTCGTGCCCGCCACCCAGCGTGTGCCGGTACAAGCGATGCGAGCGTTTGGAGACCTCGTCTTCCTGGGAGTAGAACAGGGTGCGACTGTCCCTCGCCCAGGCGATGGAGGTGGCGCGCTCCGCTTGGTCAGGGAGCACGTGACCTGTGCTCAGGTCCTTCACGTGCAGCACATACTGGCGATACCCGGTGCTGTCGGTGGAATACGCGAGCTTGCTCTCGTCAGGACTCACCTCGAAGTCCCCGAGCGCCATGAAGGGCAGCCCCGTGGCCATGGCGTTCAGGTCGAGCAGGATCTCCTCGGCGGCATCCGCTGCGAGCTTGCGCCGGCAGAAGATCGCGTATTGCTGCCCCTCGATGGTGCGCGAGTAATACAGGTAGGAACCTTTGCGGTAGGGCACCGCCATGTCGGTCTGTTGGATTCGCGCGAGCATCTCGTGGTAGAGCAGGTCCTGGAACGGTTTGGTGTCCGAGGTCATCGCATCGGTGTAGGCGTTCTCGGCTTCCAGGTAGGCAATCGTCCTGGGGTCTGACTTTTCCCTCAGCCAACCGTAATCATCCACGCGACGGTCGCCGTGAAGGGTTGATGTCCGAGGGCGTTTCTCAGCAATCGGGGGCTTGGTCGCGGTGGCGGCAGAGGCGGGGTTTTGCATGATCAGGATTCCCATCGCGAAGGCAAGAAGGAAGGCAGCGGCGGCGCGGGCGGCATGAGGGCCCGTCAAAGCTAACTCACCGGTGCTTGTTGGGCACGCAGACGCACCCGGATGGGGTCGCGCTCGCCGATTCCCAGCCGCTCGGCGGCGTGGCCACCCACTTGGGCGATCTCCACGCGGCCACTCGAGCCCAGGATCGCGAGGAGTGTCCCCACCGGGGCATCGCCGTAGGATCGTGCGAGTCCCTGGATGCTGCGCTCCAACAAAGAGATCTCGAAGCGGTCATCGGCCGTCGCAGCGCCGAATGCTCTTGCCAGTGCCTCGGCCGTCAGGTTGGTGAGCGCGTTGCCGAAGCAGTCGATCGCAACCACATGCCCCTCGAGCGCATCACCCCGAAGGACGGGTGCATGGGCCGGCAGACGCACGGGGTTGAGCACGCGTGGGCCGAACGAGCCCACCGACACGCCACGCGCCAGGTGCGCGGCAACGGGAGCGAAAACGTCGCGGCCATGGAATGTGCGACTTACCGGACGGCGGAACCATTGCTCTTCGGTGAGCGAGTGCACCTGCGCATCGGGCGAAGCGAGCGCCCACTCGAGCAGGCCATTGTCCGGCCCCACCCACGTCTGGCCGCGCGCACTCACGCCCAACGCGCGTCGGTCGGTGCCCACGCCTGGGTCAACCACAGCCAGATGGATCGTGCCGGCCGGAAAATCCTGAGCGGCGGCCTCGAGTACGAATGCGCCGCGAGCAATTGCGCCGGCCGCGATCCCGTGATGCAGGTCGACGACATGCGCGTCAGGCGCGATCCCAAGAATGACTCCGTGCACAACGCCGACGAACCAGTCCTGATGGCCGAAGTCCGAGGTGAAGGTGACAATGGGCCGGACCATGCGCACTCCGCTGGTGGAGGGGTGACCATGCAAATCACGGACATGAAGGTAGCACAGGATTCCGACACGTCCGAAGCGGCATCCCCTGGGCGTGGACAGGTGCCTCGGCTCGTGGTGCAATGCGTGCGCCGCACGAATGCTCGTGCCATGGAGAGACAGTGAACGACCTGATCGCAGCGCGCCTCGACATGGCCATGTCGCTGGGTTTCCATATCCTCTTCGCTGCTGCCGGCATCGCCATGCCGCTGTTCATGGTCCTGGCCGAAGGGCGGTGGCTGAGGCACCGCGACCCGGTTGACCTCGCGCTGGTCAAGCGCTGGTTGCGTGGCACCGCGATCCTGTTCGCGGTGGG
>JBDSKE010000249.1:0-6407 GCA_039917105.1 Candidatus Eiseniibacteriota bacterium
GTCATGGTGCTGCTCATCGCACTCATGAATGCGGTCAACTTCCTCGACAATATGAACGGCATGGTGGGCGGGATCGCGGCCATCACCTTGGCAGCCTTCGCCTGGACCTCGCTCGACCGCGGCGCCAGCGGCGTCGCCACAGCCCAATTGGCCCTGGCCGGCGCCTGCGCTGGGTTCCTGCCCCACAACTTCCCCCGGGCCAAGCTGTTCCTCGGGGACGCAGGTAGCCTGCTGTTGGGGTATAGTCTGGGTGCCTCCGCTCTCCTTGCGATGAGGGGGGCGCCTGCAGGCTGGGCCCAACTCGGTCCCATCCTGATGCTCGCGTATCCGGCGTTCGATATGATCTTCGTCGTGATTTCACGCGTGCGCGAAGGCCGTCCCGTGTATGTGGGCGGCAAGGATCACACCAACCATCGACTGGCGAGAGTGCTCGGATGTCCGAAGAGAACCGTAATCCTGTTGTGGGTGTGTACGGCCGCCCTCTGCGCAAGCGGAATAAGTATTCTGCACCTGCCCCAGGCGCTGCCAACGCTCCTCACGTTGGGCCTGTGGACGATCCTGCTCTGCTGGAGCGGGCTGCGATTATCGTCCGTGCCGAGCGTCCCGCGAACGTAGCCGCCCCGGCCTCGCATGGTGAGCGCGCAACCGCTGAACCCGACGAGTCCGATTTCCTGCTGCGCGACCTGGTCGTACACATGGCCAAGGGTCTGGTGGATCGCCCCGAGGACGTGGCGGTGGAGATCCTGAAGGCAGGCAGAGACGGTGTGTTCGAGTTACAGGTGGACCCTGACGATCTGGGGCATGTGATCGGCAAGCAGGGCCGCACCGCCGGCTCGCTGCGTCTCGCGCTCGGCGCTGCGGCTGGCCGCATCGGCCGTCGCGTGGACCTGGAGATCGCCGATTAAGCAGGTCAATGTCGCGCGAGTGGGCCGCACGCATGGCGTGGATGGCGAGTTGTATGTGGACCAGTGTTCGCTCACCCCCGAGGAGTTGCTCGCGATTGGGCCGCTGGAGTGGCGCGGCGCCGATGGCAGCACCCGCGTCCTCACGCTCAAGGGCGTGCGTGCCACCCACGACCGCTTGCTCGTGCGGTTCTCAGGGATCAGTGTGCGAGAGGTAGCCACCAAGCTCACCAATGGCATGCTCTGGGTGGATGCCTCGCTCCTGCCGGATCCCGGCCCGGGGGTGGCGTACACCTATCAGTTGGTGGGCTTGCGCGTGGTGCATGTGGATGGGCGCGAGATCGGGCGGGTCAAGGAAGTGGTCTCCACAACGGATCGCATGTTCTACGTTGTCGAGGGGCAGGAGATGCTCATGCCGGCGCACGAGCCGTTCGTGAAGCATGTGGACCTCGAATCTGGGGTCATCACGCTCGACCTGCCACCGGGATTCCTCGAGCCCTGACGCAGCGCGAACGCCCTGCGCTCATCCCCGAGCACGCACTGCCGTGGGAGTCATCCGAATGAAGATCACCTTGGTCACCATCTTCCCCGATATGTTCCCGGCGGTGTTCGCCGAGGGGATGATCCGTGTGGCCCGCGAGAAGGGCCGGCTCGAGGCGAGTGTGGTCAACCTGCGCGACTTCACCGACGACCCACACCGCACCGTCGACGACGCGCCATTTGGCGGCGGCGTGGGCATGGTGCTGAAAATCGAACCGCTCGACCGCGCGCTCGCCTCGGTGGGCGTGGGCGAGAAGGGCTCGCGCCCGGCCGGCACGCGCGTGCTACTCACCTCGCCCCAGGGGCGTCGCTTCACGCAGGAAGTGGCCATGGAATACGCCGCGCTCGAACACATCGTGGTCGTGTGCGGGCGTTACAAGGGCGTGGATGAGCGTGTGTTCGACCATTTGGTCGACGAGGAGTTCTCGATCGGAGACTTCATCGTCTCGGGCGGCGAGCCGGCGGCCCTGTGCGTGGTGGATGCCGTGGCGCGGCTGTTACCCGATGTGGTCGGCAAGTTCGATTCGGTCGAAAGTGACTCGTTCCACTCCGGGCTGCTCGATTGCGCGTATTACACGCGCCCGGCCGATTACAGAGGTTGGACGGTTCCGGATGTACTCATGAGCGGGCATCACGCCAACATCGCCCTCGCCCGCCGCGAAGAGGCGCTCCGCCGCACACTCGCGCGTCGTCCCGAGCTATTGGACCACGCGCCGCTCAGCGAGGAAGACCGCCGCACCGTGCGCAAGCTGAAGCGCGAACGCGAGCAGGGCGCGTGAGCGTGGCGCCGGCAAGGACCGCCACGCCGCTCGATGGCGCGGCTGGCGCGGCCTTCGTCCTGCTGTTGTTCGTGTTACCCGGCCCGATCGCGCCCATGGGCATCGCCACGGCGTTGTGTGGCGTGCTCACGCTGGCGTGCTTCGTGCGCGCGCCGCGTCCCCAGTGGCCCCATACACCGGTGACGCTTGCGGGTTGGGGGTGGTTCGCGGCGCTGTTGCTGGCAGCGCTCACCGCATACGACCGCAGCGCCAGCCTGCCGCGCATCACCAAGGGTCTCATGCCCATCCTGGTGAGCCTCGCAGCGTTCCATGCTGCCGAGCAACGCCGGGGGGAGCGGGCACTGGCGGCATTCTTGGTGGCCTCAGGGTTGGTGGCGGCGGCCGGGCTCGCACTCTGGGTGCAGCACGGTGCCAGCTTCGCATCGCGCGCACGTGGGCTGTCGGGACATTACATGACCTTCGCGGGCCAGTTGCTGCTCGAGGTTCCCGTCGCGCTGGGCGTGGCGTTGTTAGCGCGTTCGCCGCGCTGGCGAGCAGGCGCTGCGATCACCGCGGTGCTGGGTGTCGCGGCGTTGGTCGTGACGTTCACCCGCAGTGCATGGATCGGGTTGTTCGTGGCGGGCGGCGTGCTGTTGGGCGCAGTGCTGCCGCTCGGGTTGTTGGCACTCGCAGCCCTTGCGGTGGCCGCCTACCTGTTCGCCCCGGGCACTTTCCGCGAGCGCATCCATAGCGCGTTCGACCCCACGCATCCGTGGAACCGCGAACGCGTCCACATGTGGGACGCGGGACTTCGCATGTTCCGCGACCATCCCGTGACCGGCGTGGGGCTGCAGGACATGCACGAGTTGTACGACCGCTACCGCTCCGCCGACTCGGTCGAGCGCGCGGGGCATCTGCACAATGTGTTCGTGCAGATCGCGGCCAGCATGGGCGCGGTCGGGCTCGCGGCATTCGCATGGCTTTATGCGGCGCTCCTGTGGACGGCGGCCGCAGGGCTCAAGCCGCTGCTCCACCAGCGCGGACTCGCGGCGGGGCTCAAACTGGGGGTGGTGGCCGCGCTCGCAGGTTTCATCGTTGCGGGCTGCTTCGAATGGAACTTCGGCGACGAGGAACTTCTCTACCCACTTTACCTGCTCGTCGGGCTGGCTTGGGGCGCGCGGGACTGGGAGGAGCGCGGAGCCTGATTCCGCCGCCCGCCATGCGCGTCGCTCTTGTGCACGATTGGCTGACCGGCATGCGCGGGGGAGAGCGCGTGTTCGAGCGTATCGCCCGGTTCTTTCCCGGCGCCCCCATACACACGCTGGTGTGGAATCGCGGCACGGTCTCGGCCGAGTTGGAAGCGCACCCGATCGTCACATCGTTCCTGCAACATCTGCCCGGCGCGGCGGCGCGCTATCGCTGGTACCTGCCGTTGTTCCCGCGCGCGATCGAATCGTTCGACCTGTCCGGCTTTGACGCCGTGGTGTCTTCCAGTCACGCGGTCGCCAAGGCGGTGCGCACGCCTGCGGGCATTCCGCACCTGTCTTATGTGAACACGCCCATGCGTTACATCTGGGAGTTCGAGTCGCAGTATTTCCCCGCCAAGCGCTTCCCGGGGCTGCTCGGTGCCTATGTGCGTGCGACATGTGGGCGATTGCGCGTCTGGGACCGCGCGACGGCGGTCCGTCCCACGACGATCATCGCCAACTCCGAGTTCATCGCCGAGCGGATCCGTCGGCACTGGGGCCGAGACTCACAGGTTGTTCATCCGAGTGTCGAGGTGGAGCGTTTCACGCCCGGCCACGGCGCACGCGATTACTACTTGCTCGCGGGCGCGTTCGCGCCGTACAAGCGGCTCGACCTGGCGCTCGAAGCGTTTCGCCACCTGCCCCGTCCGGTTCTCGTGGTGGGCGGCGGGCAGGAGGAGGCGCACCTCCATGCGCTCGCGCCTCCCGGCGTGACTTTCCTGGCGGGGGTCACTGACGCCGAACTGGCAGGTATCTACGCCGGCGCACGCGCGCTGATTTTTCCCGGCGAAGAGGATTTCGGCATCATGCCGGTTGAAGCCATGGCGGCGGGCACGCCGGTGATCGCCTTGGGCCGTGGCGGTGCACTCGAGACGGTGGGCCGCGGTGCCGATTCCGTTGCGCTGGCGAAGGTCGCAGCCGGTGGCGTTGCACGCGTGCCCGGCGGGATGTTGTTCGGCACCCAGAGTGCCGTCGCCATTGCCGAGGCGGTGCAGGCGTTCGAGCATGAGACATTCTCCCCGCACGCCTTGGCCGCATTGGCCGAGCCGTTCTCGGGGGCGCACTTCGACGCGGCGCTCCGCTCGGCACTCATCGCGGCTGGAATCCCGCCGCAGGACGGACCCGCGGCGTCTCACGAACGGAGCGCGTGAAGTGGCATTCAAGCGTACGCTCGTGGATGATGCGCCGCATGCAGCCTGATCCCACCGACGACGCCATCCTCGCCGAACTGGCCGCTCTCGCCCGTCGGGAGGCGCCCGAGTTGCTGCAGTTCGGCAGCCTCGCCGCTGCGCACCAGTACCGCCGTCTCTACCAAGTGTGGCGCCGGCACGTGCCCAAGGGGGCCGAGGTATTGGACTGGGGCGCAGGTAACGGGCATTTCTCGTACTTCCTGCAGCGCGCGGGCTACCGCACCACGGCGTTCTCGTTCATGCCGTTCGATTTCGAGCGCTGGCTCCCCCCGGGCGAGTTCCGCTTCGTGCCCGGAAGCGAAAGCGACCCGGTGCGCCTGCCATTCGCCAACGCGACATTCGACGCGGTCGCATCCATCGGCGTGCTCGAACATGTGCGCGAGACGGGCGGCAACGAGTCGGGCAGCCTCGCCGAGTTAACGCGAGTGCTCAGGCCGGGCGGTCGCATGGTGTGCTGGCACTTTCCCAACCAGGCGAGTTGGATCGATGTGCTCGCGCGGCGCGTGCCGGGCAAACACCGGCACTTGTACCGCTACACGCGCGGCGATGTGCACCGTTTGGTGGCCGCCGCGGGGCTCGAGTTGCGAGAGACCGGACGATACGCGGTGCTGCCTCGCAACACGCTCCATCGAGTGCTCGGGCCCGCGCGCGACGCCCGCTGGGCGGCCAAGCTCTGGGACGGGCTCGACGCCGGGCTCGGCTTGCCGTTGGGCGCCATCGCTCAGAACCACTACTTCGTGGCGCAGCGACCGCGCGCGGCAGCAGGTGCCTGAGTCCATGGCCGGACAGGGCCTGCGTTGCACTGCGATCGTGCCGACGCTCGATCGTCCTACCGACCTCGAAGCGTGTCTGCGTTCGCTTCAGGCTTCGAACCCGGGATTCGAAGCGGTGATCGTCGCGGACCAAGGCGCCACGCCGGTGCTGCGATCGTTGGTCGAAGGACTTGGCGCCCACTACTTGCATCTGCAACAGCGGGGCCTCTCGCGTGCGCGCAACGCCGCGCTGGCGCTGGCGAGCACGCCATGGTGCTACTTCCCTGATGACGACTGTACGATTGCGCCCGGGGTGTTGGCCGAAGTCGGTGCCGCGCTCGTGCGCAACCCTCAGGCATGCTTCGCCGCGGCGCGGGTCCTGACCCCAGAGGGTCAGGCGGTGTTGGGCGGCATGGGCG
Source organism: Candidatus Eiseniibacteriota bacterium (assembly GCA_039917105.1). Classification (GTDB taxonomy): domain Bacteria; phylum Eisenbacteria; class RBG-16-71-46; order RBG-16-71-46; family RBG-16-71-46; genus CAIXRL01. Next base: position 5,809 of record JBDSKE010000249.1, read on the forward strand.
AACGCGAACACATGCTCGCCACGCCGCAGGCCGCACTCGATACGGTGATGAGCCCGGGTCTGTTCGTCGCAACCCGCACGCTGCAGGCATGCGGAGGATTCGACGAACGATTCGGAGTGGGTGCGATATGGCCGAGCGGGGAGGAGAGCGATCTGCTGTTCCGCGTGCTCGCCGCGGGCGAGGCCGGCGTCTATGTGCCGAGCGCCCTCGTGACCCACCCCGATCCTTACGCGGTACGGGATGAGGCCGATCAGCGCCGGCGCGCGCGGCGCTATGGGCGCGGGTGGGGCGCCCTGTTCGCAAAACATGCGGCCTTGCCGGGTGGGCAGGTGTACGCGCGCATGCAGCGTCGATTTGAACTGCGCGCATTGGGTGGGGCGGTGCTCTCGTTGCTCACGCTGCAGCCGAACCTGGCGGTGCGACGCTGGCAATCCTGGCGGGGCCGCTGCGAAGGATGGAAGGGCTGGCGCGCGCAAGAACAACAGGGCGGCGCGTGAACCCGAGCGAGAAACTTCCCGCGCCTTTGCGCGCGCTGCTCGCCCGGCCGGTGTTGGCGAATAGCCTGGCGCTCATCGCGCTTCGCGCCACCAATCTGGGGG
>JBDSKE010000250.1:0-7980 GCA_039917105.1 Candidatus Eiseniibacteriota bacterium
TCCGGGGGAACTGTTGACCGTGAGCGGCGAAGTCAAACACGCCGCCGCGATGCGAACACGCGGCGGGCGAGGCGACTTCGCATTCACGGTGACGGACGGCACGGGCGTGCTGAGTTGCTACTGCTTCGGGCAGGCGTTCCTGGCGCGTACGCTCAGGCCGGGTGTGAAGGTCGTGGTGAGCGGGGAATACGACGCACTCGATCGCCGCATGCTGAATCCGATGTTCGAAGTCGTCGAGGGCGATCTCGAAGAACTTCTCCATGTAGGCCGGCTCGTGCCGGTGCACGCGCTCACCAAGGGTGTCACCGCGCGCGGGATGCGCAGCGCCATGCGTCACGCCCTCGATTCGGTGGCCGATCAAGTGCCCGACCCCCTGCCCGCCTCGGTCTTGGCGGCACACGGCCTGGGGTCGTTGGCGGAGGCGCTTCGAGCGATCCATTTTCCCGATTCGCCCGAGGCGCTCGGCGCTGCGCGCAGACGGCTCGCCTTTGAGGAGTTGTTCCTGTTGCAGATGGTCATGGAGCTGCGCCGACGAGTGCTGGCCGAGGAGGGGCGCGCGTTGGCGTTGGCCTCGGCGGGAGGACTGGCGGCGCGCGTGCGTGCGGGTCTGCCCTTCACTCTCACCGAGGATCAAGTGAGGGTCACCGAGGAGGTCGCCGCCGACATGGCGTTACCTCGACCCATGCACCGGCTGTTGATCGGGGATGTCGGTAGCGGCAAGACCGTTGTGGCGCTTCTCGCGGCTGCCCATGCCATCGAGACTGGTCACCAGGTGGCATTCATGGCGCCGACCGAAGTGCTCGCCCGCCAACATACGGTGAGCCTCACGCGATTCGCCACCGAAGCGGGCATCGAGGTGGCTTCGTTGACCGGCGCCACCGCACCGGCTCAGCGCAGGCTTTTGCAGGCGCGCTTGTCGGCGGGCGAGGCGTTACTGGTGGTGGGCACGCACGCGCTGCTTGAGGACAAGGTGGCCATGCCCCGGCTGGCGCTCGTGATCGTCGATGAACAGCATCGATTCGGCGTGCGACAACGCGCCACCCTCGCGCAAAAGGGCGTGCTGCCGCATGTGCTCGTGCTCACTGCCACTCCCATCCCGCGCACGCTGCAGCTGGCGTTCTATGGGGACCTCGACCTCTCGGTGATCCGCACGCGCCCCGCGGGGCGGGGGCGGATGGTCACGCGCGTGACGGGTGAGGAGAAGTTCCATCAGGTGGTCGGTTTCATGGCTCGCGAGCTGGCAGCCGGCAGGCAGGCGTTCGTCGTGGTGCCGGCCATCGAGGAGAGCGGACGCTCCGAGCTGAAGGCGGCCGAGACGGAGGTGGAGCGCCTGCGCCAACAGCCGCTACTCAAGCCATTCCGCATCGGTCTGTTGCACGGCAGGCTCAAGTCCGAGGAGAAACATACGGTGATGGAAGCGTTCAAACGCGGAGAGCTGAACGTGCTGGTCGCCACGACAGTCATCGAGGTGGGGATCGACATCCCCAATGCCACGCTCATGGTGGTCGAGGACGCGGAACGATTCGGGCTCACGCAGTTGCATCAATTGCGTGGCCGCGTCGGGCGCGGGGAGCATCGCTCGGTGTGCGTGTTCATCGGGGGCAACAGCATCACCGCGCGCGGGCGCGAGCGGCTCCAGGTCATGGCCACCACCGAGGATGGATTCGAGTTGGCGGAAGCCGACCTGCGGCTGCGCGGGCCCGGCGAAATGTGGGGCACGCGCCAATCGGGGCTCCCCCGCCTCAAGCTTGCCGACCTTCACCGTGACGAAGCGATGCTGCTCGAGGCGCGCGATGCGGCGCAGGCGGTGGTGTCCGCCGATGCGCTGCTGATGCGTCCCGAGCACGCAGGTCTCAAGCGGATTCTGTTGCACCAATACCGCGAGCCGCTCGAACTGGCGTTGGCGGGGTAGCCATCGGGACGGCAGGCATTTCCCGGAACCTCGGCTTTTCACTGCAGCGCGCCGCTGGGCGGGCCGTTACCCTGACTCATGAGCGATGAGCTGCCCATCCATTGCCCGGCGTGTGACGCTGGATACCTGCTGCCCGCGCACTTGCTTGGGGAACAGGGCGCACGAGTGCGATGTCCCGCCTGTCAACATGGGTTCGCCGTCACACGCAGCGGGACGCTGATCACAGAGCCAGTGGTGTCCTCTGCGGCTCCGCTTCTTGCCGCCGACGACCCGCAGCGCCTCGCCGAAGCTCTGTTGGTCGAGCTCGAGGCGCGCTCTCCCGGCGCGATGCAGGAGGCTGCGGGCGCAGGGCGCCTGTTCGCATTACATGGGCCAGCCCTGCTCGAAGCCTACGACGAGTTCCGTCGCCGGGCCCGATCGACCCCTGGTTCCGAGGCATTTCGCGAAGCGGTGCTCGCACGATACAACGTGGACTTGTTCCCGGTCGGCCCGCTGCGCTGAGGCGGGTTCAAGAGTGCGTGGCGCCGAATCGATTCAATCCGGGAGAGCGCCGTCCCCAGAGTATGCTCAGGCCGCCCGCGGTGGCGATGACGCCTGCGGCGACGAGCAGAGTCGGCGTGGTGCCCAGCAGTGGCGTCATGAAGCCCGCCACCAGGATGGCCAACTGGAAGCCCACGCGCATGGCGAAATCGCGCAGGCTGAACACCCGTCCGCGCTGATTGGGATCAGCGCCTTGTTGAAGCAAAGTCTCGGTGATCACGAAGCAGGGCGCGATGCAGAGCCCGATGAGGAATCCGGCGATCGCGAAGACGGCGAACCGTGAACTGACCGCGAAACCCACCATCCAGCCACCTGCCAACAGAAGTCCCAGCCCCAACAAGAGCGGCTGCGGCACTCGACGTCCCGGCCCGTTCACCCACCAGGTGCCCAGGCCACTGCCCACACCGAGCACGGCCATCAGGATGCCGACGCGCTCCATGCCGGCGAGGTCACGGGCGGCGCGCTGGATGTGTTGGTTGCCCGCGACTTGCAGGAATCCTCCGCCCACCCAGACCGCGCCGAGTGCGGTGAGGGCAAGGCCCACAGCGGGGCTGCGCCTGACGACCATGAGGCCCTCGCCGATCTCACGGAAGTAGCCGCGCAGCGTGACGGGCGGCGCGCTGGAATGCGATTCGGAATGGTCACGCAGCATGGAAAGGGTCGCCACCGAGACCAGATAGGTGGCCGAGTCGATGTAAAGCGCGGTGCCCCAGCCCCAGTGATCCACGACCCAGCCACCCGAGAGCGCGCCCAGTGCTGTCGCGGCGATGCCCGCCATCGACAAAAGCGTGTTCGCGGCGAGCAGTTGCGGGGCGGAAACGAGCGTCGGGGTGAGTGCGCTCTTGGCGGGCAGGAAGAATACATTGCACGTGAACAAAAGGAATACGATGGCGAACACTGGAACGACCGAGTTCGTGAGCGAGTAAGCCAACGGGATGAACAACACGAGCAACGCGCGGACACTGTCCGATATCACGAGCGTGCGCTTCAGGTTCCAGCGGTCCAACCACGGGCCCGCGAATGGCGCGAACAATAGGACTGGTGCCAACATCACGTTGCCCAGCACGCCAAGCAGGAGTGAGGATTGCTTTGCATTCTGGAAGTTGCCGGTGTGGTGCAGCAGCATTCCACCCAGGGCGAGATAGTTGAGTCGGTCGCCGAAGATCGAAATGAACTGACCCCACCAAAGGGCGGAGAAATCCCGCTGCGCGAGCAGCGGCCGCTTGCTCGGCGCAGTTGGCATGGGGATTACGCCGCCGTGCGTCCCGTGAGGGCGCTCTTATGAATGCCGACGGCCTCACGATAGACCGCCTCGATGCGATCCACCACGCGCGGCCACGCGAACTCGAGTGCACGCTGCCGACCGGCTTCAGCCAGGCGGCCGCGGCGGGCCGTGTCCTCCACGAGATTCACGAGCGTGCGCGCGAGCGCCCGCACATCGCCGGGCGGGAAACACGCGGCATTCTCGTTGGGAGTGACAACAGTGCGGTATCCGGGGATGTCCGAACATACCAATGCGCGTCCCGCGGCCATGGCCTCGACCAGCACGATGCCAAAACTCTCATTCCCGGTCGCCGGCGAGCAGAAGATGTCGCCGGTGGCGTACCAGCGCGGCAGTTCGGCGCTACTGACATGGCCGAGGAAGTGGATGTGCCGACGCGCGGCATCGGACACCTGCGCTTCAATCTGGGGGCGCAGGTACGAATCGCCGACGATGAGCAGACGCGCGCGGCCATCGGTGCGCTCCACCACTTCGGGCATCGCCGCGATCAGGTCCTGCACGCCTTTACGCGGATCGAGCCGGCCCACGAACAACAGGTTCACGAACTGCGGGTCGCGCCACTCCGGGAACGGCGGCGTGAGAGGGTGGAACCGCTCGATGTCGACTCCATTCGGAATCAACTCATAGGTCCCTGGGTAATACAGTTCCGCAGTGGCCTTGGCGGTGGCGCTCACGGCGATCCGGGCGTCCAAGCGGGCGACCACGCGATCGAGCAGGGGCCGGAACAGGTCCTGCATTGCAGTGCGGCCCCCGGTCGAATGGAACGTGCCCACAGTGGCGCGGTCCGAAACCTGGATCGCCATCACCGGCATGGTCGGAGCGGTGGGGCAGTGCACATGGACGACGTCGAGGTCGAGTTCACGGAATGCCCGCTTGAGTTCGCCCTTGAGGGAAAAGCCCACGGTGAAATCGACGAACGCGCGGTTGAACGGGACCAGGATGTTGTACCCGATGCGACGCACATGCGTGGTGTCGCCTGTCTCGCCCTTGCGGAAGCGGCTGGTGATGATCGTCACCACGTGGCCGCGTTTGCGCAGTTCGATGGCCAGCGCGTGCACATGTTCGGTGACGCCGCCGTAGCGTGGGTAGTAAGACTGCGTGACGATTCCGATCTTCAAGCGCGGGCTCGTTCGGTATCGCTGGCAGGTTCCGCAGCGGGCGATGGGCTGGGCTCCCACATCGTGCGGAAGATGCACCACTGGTCGAGATGCTCGCGGATGTGTCGCTCGATTGTGCCCGCGACGGCCTGATTGAGCAGTGCGGTGCTTGCGAACGCGGTCGGGTCAAGTGCCGGCTCCATCACGATCCGGAATCGACCCGGCGAAAGTCGCTCGCAGTACCCGCAGATGACCTGGGCGCCAGTGCGCTGCGCCAGCACCCCGGGCCCTGCGGGGAAGTTGTACTCGCGTCCAAAGAACTCGACGGGCGAGCCATGATTGTAGATGTCGCCGTCCACCACGAGCGCGATCGGGTCGTTGTGCTCGAGCGCTCGCAGGAGTTTGCGAAAGCCATCCTCGGGCGACACGGTCACGATCGAAAGTTCGGATTTGCTCTCGCGGACCGCACCGGACAGCCAGCGGCCCAACTGCACCCCGGCGACTGCATGCAGCGTGTATCCCCACTGCGCCACCATGACCGCGGCCAACTCCCAATTGCCGATGTGGGAGGACGCCAGGATCACGCCCCGGCCGCGCTCGAATGCTCTTTCGAGATGGTCCTTGCCCACCACTTCGACCGACGCGAGAAGCTCTTGGCGTGACAAATGGGGGAGGCGGAAGAACTCGAACATCATGCGATTATAGGACCGCATCATGTGCCGGACGATCCGGGCCCGATCGCTGCGGCTGGCACGGGGCATGATCACCGCGAGGTTCGCCAATGCGGCATGGCGGCGTGCAGGAAAGAACCGATAATGCGCATCAGCGAGCAGGTCGGCGAACAGGTAGCCGAGCCATGCGGGCATCCCAGCGATGATGGCGGTCAGCCAGCCGAAGACGAGTCGAGACATCCTTATTCCTCAGCCCTCGCGAAGGGCCGTTGGGGAGCGCCGCCGAGACGGGAAGTGGACCGGCTGGACCGATTGGAGGGACCGTAGGCGGGCCCGGGGGGGGTGTCAAGGGCTGCCCCACTCACGCATGGCGAGAACCCGATGTCCCGGGCTAGGATGCCCACGCAGGTACTCCGTGTGGCCGTCCGCCCCGCGCATGATGCCCGGGTGGCCGCCGCTGGCCCAAAAGGAGAGTTGTGATGTCCAGCCAGAAGCTCATCCGCTGTGAGCTGCGTCGCAAGGGCAGCAACCGAACCCAGGTGCGCTATGTGCCGCTTGAGATCTATGGACTGTGGGAGCACCTCATGGCCACCAAGCATGAGTTCGAGGTGATCGAGCCCAGGGCTTCGCTGTGGCTCGACATGGAGGACTCGCCCGAGGCGGCCTACACCGCGAGCCAGTATGAGCGGGTGACCGAGGTCACCGCGTTCGTCTATTCGGATCGCGACGAGATGTTCACGCGTGCCCGGCGATACTTCGCAAGCGAGGAGGCCGAGCAGTTGAAGAAGATCTTCCTATCGCATTACACCAGCGCCGAGGGCCGCATCCAGACCCATGTGCACGAGCGCGAAGGGATCTGGATCCGACGCGAGAAAGTGATGGAGCCAGTCGAGGCCTGAACTGGGGCGCTCGGCATTGCAGGGGGAACTGCTTCCCGAGTGAATTCACTTCAAGTGCGCGGGGTACGTGCCGATATCGGGCCCGTGTCCCGCGCATTCTGTTGGCGCGCGGAGCGCCCGAGGGGTCGGCTTGGGAAATCCCTGAAGTCGCCACCGATGAGGGCCGATACACGGCAAGACTGAGGTCGGGCGACGGATTCCGTCGCCGACACGGAAGTGGCGACCGGCGCCGCCGGGAACCCGTCGTGGCGACCCCATCCGAAGTGCGGTTCGCCGCGCTTCCTCGAGGTCCTGTGGAGAAAGGGCGGCAAGGGGCTCCATGGGATTCCCCTCGCGACAGGGTGGGGTCACTACCAGGAGGAGATGAATCGTGGTCGTCGTGAGCTATTCGGGCAAGGAAATCAACGCGAAGCTGGTGTATTACGGGGCCGGCTTGAGCGGCAAGACCACGAACCTCGAAGCCATCTACGAGGCCGTGCCCGACACGAGCCGCGGCAAGATGGTGAGCATGAAGACGCAGTCCGACCGGACGCTCTTCTTCGATCTGCTCCCCCTCGATCTCGGCGAGATCATGGGGTTCAAGACTCGGTTCCTCCTCTACACGGTCCCCGGTCAGGTGTTCTACAACGCGACTCGCAAACTGGTGCTCAAGGGTGCCGATGCGCTGGTGTTCGTTGCCGACTCCGAAGTCGGAAAGATGGAGGAGAACAAGGAGTCATTGGCCAACCTCCGCACGAACCTCGCCGAATACAGTGTCAATCTGGATTCCATTCCCTGGGTGCTGCAGTACAACAAGCGCGACCTACCGAATGTGTACACGCTCGACGAGCTCAACGCCGAACTGAATCCGGGCAAGGTTCCGTTCTTCGAGTCTGTGGCCCGCGAGGGCAAGGGCGTATTCGAGACCTTCCGAGGCATCTCGCACCTGCTCATGGAAAAGGTCACGAAGGATCTGCGCCGCGCGCCGACCGCGACCCAGAATCGTCATTCGCAATCCGAGGCGACCCTGCCGGCGGCCGAGGACCTGCTGGCGATGCGTGACCAGGGGCGCGCCTCCGCGCCTCCTATGGCACCCGGGCAGAGCATCCAGCTCGAAGCCGCCAGAACGGCGGCTCCGCAACATAGCCCGAATGAGAAGATCGACTACGGCCGCGAGATCGAACTGCCCGGGAGCTTTCCTGCAACCGCGCTCTCCTCGACAGTCAACGCTGGTCAGCCGACGCCGGTTTCAGCCTTTCAGGCCTCGGCGCCCGTCTCGCAGCCCGTCAGCACGGCAGTCCAAGCGGCACCCGCCATGCAGCCTGCACATGCAGGCCAATCGCATGGGGTTGCACCCGTGGCGGTCGCCATGCCGGGGGTGCGTGTCGACTCCGGCGTGAACGGCTCCGGGAACCCAGCTCCTACGCCGCTGGTGGTACCAATCAGGCTGGCGGCGGGTGGGACTTACGAGATCACCCTACGCATCCAGGTGGAACCGAACGCCTAGTCCAGTCGCCGTGAACTCTGTTGAACCCGCGGGGTCCTGTCAGGTCCGTCATTGACAGAGTCCTCGCGGGTTCCTAGTTTTGTGGTTACGGAG
>JBDSKE010000251.1:0-88929 GCA_039917105.1 Candidatus Eiseniibacteriota bacterium
GATCGAGGCGTTCGGCAAGATGGTGCCGGCGGTCATCCTCAGTGGCCCCTCGAGCGTAGCCGTCACGGGTGGCCGGCCCCAAGCGCAGGAAGTCGTCGCCTATTGGCCCGCGTTGGTGCCGCGTGACCTGGTGAAACCAAGCCTTGTGACCGAAAGCGGGGAGCGATCCCTTGAGTGGCCCACGCCGCTGCTGCCGATCGGGAAACCGATGCCGTTGGCGCGCGAACAGTTCCCCAAGGCGAAGGGAGCCGCGGGTGCCGTGAAAGTGAAACTCTCGCAACTGGCGCACGGGCGGAGCGGTGACAAGGGCGACACCGGAAACATCGGCCTGATCGCGCGCAGTCCCGAGATCTACCCATGGCTCATGAAGTCAATCACCGCGAGCGTGGTGAAGCGGCGTTTCAAGGGCATCTGCTTGGGCAAGGTCGAGCGCTTCGAAGTGCCGAACCTGCATGCACTCAACTTCCTGTTGCACGAATCCCTGGGCGGCGGCGGCACCGTGAGCCTGCGGCTCGATGCACAGGGTAAGACTTTGTCGCACGCGCTCATGGCCATGGAAGTGAAGGCCCCCAGGGCACTGCTCGCTGCTGCCAAGCGCGGCGATGCCGCCGAGGGCAAGGTGGCCAAGCAGGTCAAGCCACTCGGTCGCCGACCCCCGCGGAAGCGCTGATGTCGGGCGCCGCGCCCGAGTCCGAGTCGTTGCGCGTGCTCGCAAAAGCGTTGGCGCGACTCGACGAAAGCACGGGCGCGCTGCCACCCGCCGGGACAGAGGCCGATGCGTTGGGGAACGATGCCGAGGCGATCGAGCAGGTGTTGCTCGAGACCGCGACGCGCATGCAGGACAACTTCCCCTACGCACATCCGCTCTACGCCGGCCAGATGCTCAAGCCCCCGCACCCGGTGGCGCGACTCGCCTATTCGCTGGCCATGACGGTCAATCCGAACAATCACGCGCTCGATGGCGGCCGCGCCAGTTCGGCGATGGAAAAAGAAGCGGTCACGGCGATTGCGCGGATGTTCGGCTGGGGCGAGTTCCTTGGACATCTCACTGGCGGCGGCACCATGGCGAACCTCGAGGCGCTGTATGTGGCGGCGCAGCTCCATCCCGGTGACGCGATTGCCGCCTCCTCGCAGGCGCACTACACCCACGGTCGGATCAGTGGCGTGCTCGGGATCCCGTTCCAATCCGTTCCCGTGGACGCGAGTGGCCGCATGGACCTGCACGCATTGGAACAACTGCTGGGCGAACGGCGGATCGGCACCGTCGTGGCCACAATGGGCACGACCGCGCTCGGTTCGGTCGACCCCATGGCTGGCCTGCTGGCACTCCAGCGTCGCCACGGCTTCCGCATCCACGCGGATGCGGCATACGGTGGCTATTTCTCGCTCGCCTGCAATCTCGAGTCCGCCACGGCCGAGTCGTTCTCGAGCGTGTCGCAGGCGGATTCGATCGTGATCGACCCGCATAAGCATGGGCTGCAACCCTACGGTTGCGGTTGCGTGCTGTTCCGGGACCCCAGCGTGGGCCGGTTCTATCGCCACGACTCGCCCTACACCTACTTCAGCAGCGGCGACCTGCATCTGGGTGAGATCAGCCTGGAATGCTCACGTCCGGGCGCGGCCGCGGTGGCGCTGTGGGCGACGCAACGATTGCTGCCGCTCGATCCGGGGGGCGTATTCGCGAAGGGACTCGAGGACTCCCGGCGCGCGGCGCTGGCGCTGCACGCACGACTTTGCGGCGATGCGCGCTTCATCGCCGGCCCACCCCCCGAACTGGATATCGTGGTATGGGGAATGCGCGCCTCCAGCGTGGGCAGTGCTTCAGCGCTGGCGCGCCGTGTGTTCGAAGCCGCTGCCGAACATCACCTGTATCTGGCCCTGGCAGAACTGCCGATCGAGTTCCTGGGGGCCACCGGTGCGGAGATGGAGCGTGATCGCAGCACGATCACTTGCCTGCGCAGCGTGCTGATGAAGCCCGAGCATCTAGCCTGGCTGGAACGGATCTGGCAACGATTGGACGTGGCAACAGCGGGCGTCACAACGCGTTAGCACTCATATCCAGCCCCAGGTGGCGTCCACGCCTTCCTGCCAAGCGCGACCCCCAGCTCAAGTTTCGCCTGTGGACTGCCGAGATACCATTACGATATCATTTTGATAGCCAACCAAACCTGAGGAGGAGGCCGAAAATGATTCGCGAGAGAGATGCCAAGGCACAATCCGGAGTGTCCATGCTTTTCCTGCTGCTCGTACTGCTGGTACTCGCCATCGTGGGGCTCGTCGTGAGCATCCGCAGTGAATTCGGGATTGGCATCGTGGTCGCCTTGATCAGCATGCTGACACTCTGCATCCTGCTCGGAGGGTTCTTTGTCGTGAACCCCAATGTCACCGCAGTGGTCACGCTGTTCGGCAACTACGTGGGCAGTGAGCGCCGCACCGGCCTGTGGTGGACCAACCCCTTCGCGAGCAAGAAGACCGTGTCGGTTCGTGTCCGCAACTTCGAGAGTGCCAAGCTCAAAGTGAACGATCACGACGGTAATCCCATCGAGATTGCAGCGGTGGTGGTCTGGCGCGTGGTGGACTCGGCCGAAGCGATGTTTCAAGTGGACAACTACGACAACTTCGTCCATGTGCAGACCGAAGCAGCCCTGCGCAATCTGGCCACCTCGCACCCGTACGACGCGCACGATGATGGTCAACTGTCACTTCGCGGGAACACCCAGGACGTGGCGGACCAACTCAAGATCGAAGTGCAGGCGCGCTTGGAGCGGGCCGGCGTCGAGGTCATCGAGTCGCGCATCAGTCACTTGGCGTATGCGCCCGAAATCGCCAGCGCCATGCTGCAACGCCAGCAGGCCAGCGCGATCGTGGCGGCTCGCACCCGGATCGTCGAAGGCGCGGTCGGCATGGTCGAGATGGCCTTGCTCGAGTTGAGCAAGAAGGGCGTGGTGAATCTGGATGAGGAGCGCAAGGCTTCAATGGTGAGCAACCTGCTCGTCGTACTCTGCAGCAACAGCCACGCGCAGCCAGTCGTGAACACGGGCACGCTGTACCAGTGACGGGCTGAGGTGAGCCGTGACGGAACGCAAGCCCTTCCTGCTCCGAATCGATCCGGCGGTTCTCGACGCCCTGCAGAGTTGGGCGGTCGATGACCTGCGCAGCCTCAATGCGCAGATCGAGTTCGTGCTGCGTCGGTCCCTCCAAGCGGAAGGCCGCGCGCCGGGTGGCAAAAAGGCCACCCGGCCGCGGCCGGATAAGGAGGCGTGATGTTCGGCTTGGGAGCTTTCGTGCGTTTGACCTAGGGGCGGTCGAAACGGCCTCGGAGCGATCCCCATGACACCCGCCGTGTGGCCGTGCTGCCTTCGAGCGACAGGCGCAGATCATCGAACTGCACCGGAACATTCCCAAGATCGAAGCGGAAGTTGTAGACCCCGACCCAGCCCGTCAACAGTGGTGCGGACGCATCCACGATCGGCGAGGTCGTCAACTCGGTCCCGTCGAAAAAGCACCGGTACGTGTTGGCGTACGCGACCACCTTCATATGATGCCAGGTGTTCTGCAGGGGCACCCCTGCCGGCAACGTGTTCGAGGTCCAACTGGCAAGCGTTGCCGGGGACCCATCCACGAGCTTGCGGAACAGGATCTGGAACAACCCCGCATTGATGACGAACTGGTAGCAGCTCTGGAACTGATTACTGGGATTCGCACGCAGCACCAGACCACGCCGGGTGTTGCCGGCCCCGGTGAAGAACCACCCCTCCCAGATATAGTCGGCCTGGCTCGTCGGATCGGTGCAGGCCAGCGCGATGCCGCCGCTGTCCGGGGTGGCGTTCGTCAGCACACCCACGGTGTGGTCGCCCGAGGGATTCGCATAGGCCGGGTCCGCAGCCGCAAGTGTGGTGCCGACAAGATTGCGGGGAACATTGAAGCCATACACCCACGTCTGCTCGAGCGTTCCACCCGGAACTCGTTCCTGCTTGATGTCGAGGGCAAAGGCGGAAGTGGCAATCAGGAGGAGAACGGCAGGGATGAGGACTCGCGAAGACGCATGATGCACGGGCCTGCTCCTTGTGAGATTCGGGGGAGACTGCTGGATCAACGAGCGAACACGAAACGTGTAGCAGGCAACTCTGGCGCGTCATCCACACGCGCGAAATACACACCTGCCGGAGCAGGCCGGCCGTCGGGGGCGCGGCCAGCCCACTCCACGACATCTGAATCGTGCGAGAACAACACCTGCGCGACACGGCGACCATTCAGATCGTAGACACCGATCGAGCGTCCGCGCGCCCACGTGCCAGCTGAGAATCGGATGGTCGCGGCGCCGAATGCGGGATTAGGGCTCACACGCAAAGGCGAGTGCGCGACGAGTCCGGGCAAAGGGGCATCCAGAACGCTCGCCGTGAGCGGCGCGCGCAGGTAGGCGATGCGGCGGAGCAGGTTCCCCGGGGCGGCGCCCCGGTCACCGATGATCGACACGCCTGCTTGGTCGGTGTCCGAAGCCTGGAACATCAATTGCGCAGCGCCGCCGGGGTTGCGGGTTGCGAGCGAAAAGAAGCGCTCGTCGGTGCGCGGCGTTTGCGTGAGGTTCTGCGGCGCCGACCAAGCGGATGACGCGCGCGTCACGGCACAGGCGATATCCCCGAAGCCGACTCCCGTGACAATGCCCGGCAACTGCATATCGGCCGTGGGATCGATGTCGGCGTCGGTGAACCTCAGGAATGCGACATACACCTCGATGCCATCGGAGGAGAACCCCACCTGCGGCCAATCCACGCTGAGCGTGTTGAAGCCCGCAAGTGGACCGGCCAGACCCTGATCGACATCGTCGTACCGGTCGGCCACGCCCGCCGCAACCTGATGCACCGTCTCCACGCCCCGGACGCTGTTCCAATGTTGGATGCGACTGCGATGGTCGAAGTACTGGATGCCGGAGCCCACACGCCGCGCCTGCAGTTCGCTCCACACCACATGCGGCGTGGTGTCGTTGTAGGCCAGATGGCAGTGGATGTAGGGCCGGTACTGCGTCGAACTGGAATCCCCCTTCGTGATCGCCGCATCGGTGTAGCTCGTGATGGTGCGGATCCGCAAGGTGCCCGGCGCGAACGAACCGTCGGGGGACTCCGCCAGAAAGACATTGCCGCCGAAGTCACCAATGGCGATACCCACTCGCCCATCGGAGGCCGATGCGATGCAGGGGAATGCACCTCGGCCGTCGCGGAACAATGCCGCAGGGAAGACGCTGGTCCACGCGCCCATCTGCCAATTGAAACAGGAGTAGAACGTGCCGGGAGCTGCCAGGCGCGAAACACGCACCTCGTTCGTCTCGTCGTAGGAACCACCACGCGGAACCTCGCCGAGCACCGTGTACGACCCCAGCGTGGATGCTGCCACCTGCGGGAACAGATAGCTCGGGCTGACGACCGGCGTGAGATAGCCGCGGAACTGGCCGGCACCGGGCGAATCCTGAAGGTGGAAATACCCGCGCAGATCGCACCCGTCCTCATTCAAGTGTTGAGCGATGGCCGCGCGACCGGACGCATCGAGCGCGAGCGCACCGAAGCCCCCCGCAAGATCACGCACACAGCATTCGGGCAACCGCGTGTCTCGCACCTTGCCCAGGTTGCTCCACACCCCGGTGGCCGAACGCACCGCGTAGCCCATGCCACGATTCGGGTGAGGCTGTGGCGCATTCAGGTTGGGCGGGCAGCCGCCGCCCAACTCGCAGAACTCATCCTGCCAAGTCATATGCACACGGCCGTCGGTGCCGACCTCGATATGATGGCCGTAGGAGCCCATGTCCTGCAGGTCGTACCAGGTGGAGTCGATCGCCACTGCTCCGGCAGGTAACCCTACCGCCACCGCTGTCTGCATGACGGCAGCCATGGGCAAGGGTTCGCTCGTCCGAACGAGCGGAGCCGCAGGGTCACGCACCAACCGCCCGTCGGGATTCGGATGCTCGCGACCTTGGGCCGTGGCCGCGCAGAGCGCGATCAGGACCGCCATGATCAGCACGCCACGCATCAGCGGATTCCTTTCGAGGCGTGAGTCCAAGGCAAGGATTGTTCCCGCCGGACTGCCAACACCCAGGTTCGACCAGCTTCGGGAATGAGGCTCATGGGCTCGCGATAGTTGCGGTTGAACAGGTTCTGCACCGCGAATGACACGCGCGTGCCCGCGAGCACCGTCGCGAGTTCGACTGCAGCGACCCACGACGCGGGACGATCGAGTCCACCCTCGTCAGCGCGGACACCGTCCTGCCATCTGGCACGCATCGCCCACTGGCATCGGGCCACGCGTGGCACCGGGCCGCGCCATTCGAACGTGGCCCGCGGCGCCCCGACATCCGTGAGCCGGGCGCCGCTTTCACGATCGACACCGCGTGGCGCCGTCGCCGACAGATCAAGGCGGGTCGGCCCCATGTTCACGCTGGCTTCGCCTTCGATTCCCTCCAGTCGCGCACGGTCCACGTTGCTGTACTGGAAGCGCGGAACCAGGTAGAGCTGGCCCAGATAGCGCAGGGTGATCAGGTCCTCGACTTCGGAGCGGTAGACCGAGACGCGCGCAGCCGAGAGCGCGCCCAACAATCCGACCCTGACCCCGAACTCCCCCGTTCGGGAACGCTCGGCCCGAAGGTCGGGATTGCCGAACAAGCGCAGGCCCCCGTGGATATCATCATTGAAGTATCGCTCCTCCAGATTGGGCGAGCGCAATCCAGTCGCGATCCTCAGGTAAGGAGTCCAGGCACCCAGTGGGCGCGCGATTCCCGCGTCAGCGCTCCAACGGCGATCGCGCACATCGAGGCGCGGCGTGAAACTCACCGGGGTGGAATCCGCGCGCGAGTGCAACTCGTCGTAACGCACGCCCGACTCGAGCCGCCACAACGAACGTGTCGTGGCCGCCGCGAGTGCGGCGCCCCACACATCGCGCCGCGCATGCGGCACGCTCTCACTCTGCGTTGAGACGTCCGATGTCACTTGCCCCGCCGCATCCCGCACTGTGATCTGCGACTGCCGCGGCCCCGATGTGGCATCGCCGCGCCACTCGCCCGAGAGCGTGAACGCTCCGTGGCGCAGCATGGGCTGCAGCGAGCGCATGCGCGTCGTCACGCGGTCGAAAGCCACCTGCGTGCGCGACGCGACATAGCGCCCGCGCACGAACTGGCTGTCGAGCGTGGTCTCGCGGAATTCGGTGCCGAAGCGCTGCTGCACCGCCAACAGCGTGAAGGCTGTGGTCCCGACGCCCGACTCCCGCGACAGTTCCCAGCGGTCGAGCTCGCGCGACTGTTCCGGATACTCGGCATGCGATCCGGCCGAAGAGGAGAACGCCGGCAGCCCTATATCCCGCGCCATGTGCCTTGAATGTTCGCCATCCACCGTCCAACCGCCGCGACTCGCCGTGGCCCTGAGCCCCAGATCCTGGTCGCGCGAACCACTGTTGGGGACGCGCTGCTGCGGTGTGACGAGCGCACCCAACTGACCCACGCCACCCGTGAACTCCAGCCCTGCCGAACGTCCCATCCAGCGCAGGCGCGCGTTCTGCTGATACGACCCGCCCGGGCCTGCCGCCCGACTCGCGAGCAGGAGCGACAGGGTGGGGGTTGCGCTGAACAAGTTGTGGTGCGTGCGCAGTTGTACGACCCCGGCGAGCGCGTCCGAACCGAACTGGGCGCTGGAGGATCCCGGCTGGACTTCGACGCTCTCGAGTCGCTCGGCGTCCACTAACGATGTCTGGGCCCCGTGCCCACGACCCGATTGGAGCCGAACACCATCGACCAGGACGAGCACGCGCTCGCCCGACAGCCCGCGCAGCGACAGGTTCGAGGCCCAGGGCCCCGTTCGCCTCACATCGAGCCCGGGAACGGAGAGTAACGCGTCGGCCACGTGCAACGGCTGGAATCGCACCAACCGATCACGGCCCAACCGCGCGATGGTCGCTGTCTCGCGTGGGGGCGGGGGGACACGGTCGCCCTCGACCTGCACGGGAGGCAGCACCGTGATGGTGTCGGCGACACCGCGAGCGGGTAGCGAATCCACGTTCGCCGCGACCACGGCGAGCATCAGGGAGAAGAGCGGGACCATGTCGGCAGCTTCCACCCCGAACGGCGTTGCCGCCATCCGGAAGGATGCGGAATCTGCGCTCCGTAGTTCTACGGAGTGTCTCGCCCCGGCCCTAACAGCCCTCGTTCGAGTGCGAAGCGGGTGAGCTCGGCCACCGAGTGAAGCTGGAGCTTCTGCATGAGGCTGCTGCGATGGGTTTCGACCGTGCGGGGGCTGATATTCCGGCTGGTCGCAATCGCCTTGGTGGGAAGCCCCCGAGCCACATCCACGAGCACTTCGCGCTCCCGCGGGGTCAATCGATCCAGCGGGTCATCGCCACCGGTACCGCGCGTCGCGGATGCCAGTGCCGCTTGCGCACTCGAACTGAAGAACACTCCCCCGCGCGCGATGGCGTCGATCGCGCCATGCAGTTCGTGCACGGCGAGATCCTTGACCAGATAGCCTGCCGCTCCCTCCCGCACCGCCCGGCGCACCCAGACGGGCTCGGCGTGCATGGACAGGATGAGCACGCGGGTCGGCAGTCCAGCGGACTCGACATATCGCAGGACCTCGAAACCATCCGCATCGGGAAGATTCAAGTCCAGCAGGACCAGATCGACCCGTGCCTGCCCCAGAATCTCCAACGCCGCGCGCACCGTATCCGCCTCGGTGATCTTCCCGACCGCGGCAGAGCGCTCGAGCACCTGGCGCAGCCCCGCGCGAACGAGGGCATGATCCTCGACCAAGAGGACCGACAGCTTCACCGCGGGACTCATCGGCCCGACTCCGTCGCGACCGGGATCTCGGCAATCAGGCGCGTCCCCTGCGGCGTGGAATCCAAGGTCAATCGTCCGTGCACGGCGCTCAATCGTTCGCGCATGCCGAGCAGTCCCAGATGCGGTTTCATGTCGGGCGAGAATCCATGCCCATCATCGCTCACCTGCATGCGGATCCATCCGCTCGATTGCGTCACGATCAGGCTTGTGCCTCGCGCTTGGGAATGGCGGACCACATTCGTCAGGGCCTCCTGCGCGACCCGATACAGTGTGAAGGTCTGCTCTGGCGTGCAGGTCAGGCTTGCATCGAGCTCGCAGTGCAACTCGAGCCGAGCGTGACCTGCAAGGCCTTCCGCCAGCGCGCGCAGCGCCGGCAACAATCCCAGTTCGTCGAGCACGCGCGGTTGTAACAACTCGCTCAGGTCGCGGACCTGCGCGAGCGCATCCGCCACCAGTTGACTCGCTTGGGTTCGCCCGTCCAGGTCCAAGCCGATTTTCGCGGCGGTCAAGGTTTGCCCGACTCCATCATGCAGTTCGCGCGCGATGCGTCTGCGCTCCTCCTCCTGCACGCTCAGCAGGCGCTGCGACAGCAGCTCGAGCTCCGATGCGCGCCGTACGAGCGCGGTATTCTGCTCGTGCAACACCAGCGCGAGCACTCCCACCGCCACCGCGACGATGCATGCCACATCGACGAACACGCCATAGAACAAGCCGGAACCTTGGGCACGCAGGATCGGATAATCCAGATGGTGCACGCCCCAGACCGTGAACGCCCACGCGAGCAATGTGGCGCCGGCCGAAGGGTTGCGACGGACCTGTCGCCAGAAGATCGCACCGGTTCCCAAGGTGACGAGCGAGAGCAACACGGCAGAGGACGCACCCGCCAAGCCCATGTCGTGGATGCCGAATACCGCGAATGCCGCCCAGGCAACCGCGGCAATCGGGAATACGAGGTAGACCCGCCGCCAGCGCGCCCGCGCCAGGAACTGCAGCGCGGCCCAGCACAGGAGCATGGCGGAGATGAGCGTGATTGCCTGGTGGGCGAACAACCAGGTTTCCCGCCGATCGACCAGGAACGCGCTGATGGCCGCGAGTCGCACGGCGTACAGCGCCCACGCGGCGCTCCAACTGGCATGGAAGGGTTCTCGCCGCGCTCGCCAAAGCCCCAGGTGCACGGCGGCCAGGGCCAGCGTGACAAGGCCTTCGAAGAGAAGGGCCACCAAGCGGAGATCGAGTTCCAGGTCGGGGCTCCCTGCGGCGAGGGGGACTTCGGGCAGCTTGACAGCTACCAACCTCAATCTTATACATTAGGGTGGCCTAATTTCTTGTAGGCAATACATCCCCTCACTTGGAGTCACTATGCTCTCAGGCAAGAAGACTCAAGCCCGCCCCCTGTCGCCGAGCCACGAGCATTACCTGCGTTCGATCTGGGAGGTACGGACCCGGCAAGGCTATGCCCGTCTCACCGATGTGGCGAGAGAGCTGGGAATCACCACAGCGACGCTTTCCGTGGGCCTCAAGCCGCTCGAAGCGCGGGGGTTGATCGCCCACGACGAGCACCGCTTCCTCGTTCTCACTGCAGCCGGCGAACGCTCTGCCCGTGAAGTCCATCACCGCTACACGGTGCTGCGCACCTTCCTCGAAGAAGTCCTCGGAATCCTCCCCACCGTCGCTGAGCATGAGGCGTGCTTGATCGAGCACGACATCAGCGCACACACGGCCGAGCGCTTTGTCGACTTGCTCAAGATGTTGCGCGAGGACAGCGCCATGCGCGAGCTGTTCCAGGACCGCTTCACCCACTATCACCGTTCCTGCATGCCCAGCGACCAGTGTTCCACCTGCGGACTGTCGTGCCTGGTGCCGGCGCCTCGGGCATGAGGGCGAGCCCTCCGCTTGCGATTCTGCTCGGGTGCGTCGCGCTCCTGTGCGGAACGCGTGCCTTGGCTGCACCCATGCGAGAGGTGGTGCGCGCCCGGGTGCTCATGGGCACCGTCTGCACGCTGAGCACTCCCGCCAGGGACACGCTGCGAGCGGGCGAATCGTTGGCCGCGGCGCTGGACGAGGTCGCGCGGCTCGAAACCGTGATGAGCGATTGGAGCCCAACCAGCGAAGTGGCGCGCGTGAATGCGCTGGCCGCAAGCCGCGCCACCGGATGTTCTCAGGACCTATTCGCTGTGCTGGACTCCGCGCTCGCGCTCGCGCGACTCACCGCGGGTGCCTTCGACCCCACAGTCGAGCCGCTGGTGCAACTCTGGGACATGCGCGGCGAGGGCCGATTGCCGGATCCCGTCTCGGTGGCGCGCGTGCGACCACTGGTGGATCACAAGCAGGTCACCCTCGATGCTGGCTCGCGCACCGTGCGCCTGGGCCGGGAGGGTATGGGCTTCAACCTGGGCGGGATCGGCAAAGGGTTCGCATTGGAGCGCGCCGCAACACTGTTACGGACGCGCGGTATCAGGTCTGCGCGACTCGAATTGGGTGGTCAATTATTCGCCATGGGTGCCCCCTGCACCGTTGGTGTCGCACACCCGGGCGATCGGCTCCGGGCCGTGGTGCGGGTGGTCGTTCGCGACGCCTCGGTGTCCACCAGTTCGCAGGGTGAACATCGGATCCGTGTGGGCCACGCCAGTTTTGGGCACGTGCTCGACCCGCACCAGGGCATCTCGGTGATGAGCGATGCCTCGGTCACGGTGGTGTGCGCCTCGCCGACGCGTGCAGACGCGTTGTCCACCGCCCTGCTGGTGATGGGGCGGGACTTGGCGGAAGCATTCACGCGGACGCAGCCGGGGATCGGTGTGTTGTGGCTGGAACCCGATGGCGCCTCGGTGCGTGCCTGGCGCTGGAACCTCCCGCAAACCTCCGTCGCGCCAGGCGCGGCGGTGCAATGGCTCGACGCGCCGTGAACGGCGCTCCTCAATAGAACCGGAGAATCCCCATGAAACAATGGCTTCCAATCTGGCTGTGCCTATTCACCCTGGCGACTCCACTTGCCGCGCGTGCGCAATCCCCTGCCTCGGAAGAGCGATTGGCCGAGGTCGAGAAGAAACTCGATGCAGCGCTCGCCGAGATCGGGCGCATGCAGGCGAGCGGCGTGGACACGTCCACTTCGTCCATCCGATCGCACCTGGGATTCGCGCCGGCGGCCAGTAAAGTGTACGCAGTGGCCTCGGGCCTCTCGGTGGGCGGCTACGGCGAGATGCTATTGGAGTCATTCGACCGCCAACGCGAGGACGGTGAGCTCACCGGCCGTGCGCCGCAACTCGATCTTTACCGCGTCGTGTTCTACCTGGGGCACAAGTTCAGCGATGAGCTGCTGTTCAACTCCGAGTTGGAGTGGGAGCACTCAGGCGTGTTCGACGAAGCCTCGGTGGAAGTCGATCCCTCCAGCGGTCAAGGCGCAGCGGAGCTCTCGGGCGAGAGCACCATCGAGTTCGCCTACCTCGATTGGTCACGACATCGCGCGTTCGGTGTGCGCGTTGGCAAGGTTCTCGTGCCGATGGGGCTCGTGAACGAGCAGCACGAACCGCCGGTGTATCTGGGCGCGCGCCGTCCCGACGTGGAGCGCATCCTTGTGCCCAGCACCTGGGGCGCGAATGGCGTTGGGGTGTACGGCGAAGTCGCGAACGGGTTCGAGTACCGCGCATATGTACTCGAGGGTTTGGACGCCAACGGCTTGAGTGCGGCGAGCACCATCCGTGGCGGCCGTCAGAGCGGCTCAAGCAGCGCCACAACCCACCCCGCCTTTGCTGCACGGCTGGATTGGCGCGGCACTGCCGGGCTCGTATTGGGCGCCTCGGGGTATACCGCCGACACTTGGCAGGACGCACAACCCACGGCGAGGAGGTTATCGCCGCGGGTCTCGATGTTGGACCTGCATGCGCGCTGGCAGTGGCGCGGCCTGCAGACAGCCGGCCTGTGGGTCCAAGGCACGCTCACCGATGCCGGCGCCCTCTCGGATGCGCGCGGCCTCGCGGGGTCCGCGCGTCTGGGCGAGCGATTCTCGGGCGGTTACCTTGAAGCTGCGTACGATGTGCTGCCCACCGTTCACCCCGGCACGCGCTATGCCTTCCTGCCTTACGTGCGCTTCGAGTCCTATGACACGCAGGACTCGGTGCCGGGCGGCAGCGAGTCTCCCGCCAACGAACGCACCGTGCTCACCGTTGGCGCGGCGTTCAAGCCGCACCCGAACGTGGTCATCAAGGCGGACCGCCAACAGCGCTCGAACGACGCGGACACCGAGACTGATCAGTGGAACATGGCAGTCGGCTGGATGTTCTGATGTCGCTCCACTGCCTCGTGCGATGCGCGGCGCTGGTTGCCGTGCTCGCGGTGGCCGCACCGAGTTCTGCCGCGGTTTACACCACCGCGGAGGCGACCATGGCCAACGCCTACCCCGGCGCGCGATTCGAGAAACGCACGCTGGCGTTGTCGGCTGCCGAGCAACAGTCTCTGTCCAGACTCGCCCAAGTGCGCTGCAACTCGCGCCTGATCACCGTGCACCTGGCCTGGCACGGCGATTCGCTCTTGGCCGCGGGATTCATCGACCAACGCACGGTGCGCACCATGCCGGGTGTTTTCCTGGTGGTGGTGGCGCGCGACACCACCGTGGCACGCATCGAAGTCCTTGCGTTCCACGAACCATCCGACTACCGCCCACCCGCTCGCTGGCTGGGCCTGTTCGCGCGCAAACGACTGGAGGCGGACTTGTGGCCGGCCCGGTCGATCCGGGCACTCTCAGGCGCCTCGCTCAGTGCGCGGGCAGTCACCGAAAGCGCGCGCTTGGCGCTGGCCGCTTACGCCCACGTCCTGGCGCCAACGCTCGCGCGTCGCGTCAGCCGGTTCCAGTGAAGTACCTACAGAATGGTGGCTTTCAACAACAGCCCCTGATGCGCCTCACGCTCGGACTGGCGCTGCTTCTGTTGGCGGGTTTCTGGGTGACGAACGTGGCGCTTTACTGGTCGCACATGACGCTCGACCCGGCGACTGTCGTGGCATACTACCGCGGGGATGAAGCCAACTTCATACCGCCGAGGTCAGCCGAGGGCATGCTCGAGGTGACCCACATGCACCTGCCCATGTTCGCGGTGGTGCTGCTACTGCTCACGCATCTACTCATCTTCGCCCCCATGCGATTCGCGCAGAAAGTGGGGTTCATCATCGCTTCATTCGGCTCGGCGTTGCTGATGGAGGCCGCTGGCTGGATGACTCGTTTCTGGAGCCCAGGCTTCGCCCTGCTCAAAGTCGCAGCGTTCCTCGTGTTCCAGGGCATGCTCGCGTATTTGGTTCTGGGGATAGCCGTCTTCCTGCTCCGCGCTCGGCCGCGTCAACGTCGAGCCGACTCGGGCGCCGGCCATCCAAGCGGGGCCCGGCGATCCGGGAAGCACTGAGCGCGAGCCGCCTTCGCAGGGAAGGGCGCACCCTGTTTGCCCGCAGCAGGAACAGGTCTACTGTTGCGAGGTAACGTGCGGGTCCGGCCGGATGAGCCATCGCAATGTCCTTCGCCTCGGAGAGACTCACCATGAACGCTCCACGCATCTTCCGCTTGGCATGGCTTGTGGCCGCAATGGGAGCGATCGGCGTTCTCGTCGGCTGTTCCTCATCCAAGAGCACCGCCCCCACGCCACCGGGTGGCGTTTCGATCACCTTCACATTCTCCTTCCCCGCCGTGGGTTCATCTTCGTCCAAAGTCTTTGCGAGTGCGGGGAGCTTCGACTACCACTGCATCGCGCACCAGAGTTTGGGAATGACGGGCACGGTCGTCGTGGATGCCACTGCGTCAGCGGACTCGGCGTTGGTGGAGGTCGGTTCAGGTGGCACCAATGTCTTCGTCCCGGCCTCGGTCACGATCAAGCCGGGCGGACTCGTGCGGTGGGTGCGCCCTGCAGGCGTCTCGGCCACGAATCATACCGCCTCGCGCTGACGCGCCCGTGACATGGCGCCCGAGGGCGACCCTTGAGATGCGACGGCTGTGGCACGCCCGCCACAGCCGTTCGTGGTTCCGGGCCAGCCCAGTTGCGGCCCAGGCTCTGCAAGCCCCACGGCTTCATCATTTTCCCGGCACCCGGGGCTAGTGGCACGGGGGGTGCTTTACTCGACCTGTGTCCACAGCTTTCCCCACCCCGGAGGTCCACGATGTTCCAGGCCAAACCGAATCGCTGGATCACAGCCGCGCTATTGGCGACTACGAGTCTGCTCACTTTCGCCCCCATCGCAGAGGCCGGTCACGGTCGTGGCAGGGGTAACGGCCGACGCTACAAGGACGATAGGCAGGCTTACTGCTCGGCGCCCTCCCAGCAGCGCGTGTATGTGCGCGAATCATGCGGCTCGAGTGCGGGCCCGGTGCTGGCTGGAGTCGTCGGTGGGTTCATCCTGGGCACAGCGGTGGCGAATCGGTCGGATCGGAACTATCGGCGCGCTCCTGCCCGTTCCTATCGTTACTACGACCCCTCATGCGATGAGAGTTATGCCTCGCTTGACCAATGCCGGACGCACTTCCGGGATCATGGATGCAGGTCGCATGTCATACGCGTCATCGAGGTCTCGAGCGGTGAATGCGTCCGCTCTGTGCGGTATGAGGGCGGCAACTGGCGGGACTACGACGATCAGGACCAGGATTGGGAAGACAACGACGGATACGACCGTTAGTTCCGAATCCCCACGAATGTGGGCCGACGGCGGTGGAGCGGGAATATCGGGGAGCGTCCCGGCTCACACGGTCGGCCTACTATAAATGAGACGAGGGCGGTGCCAAACGGCGCCGCCCTTCGTCGTTTCCATACCCATCCTCTGAACCCGGTCCTCACATTCGCCACCGGAACCGGCTACGCTCACGGCGATGCTGCCCCAGCCCCCCGACTTCCCCCGCTGGCCCGAGTTGCTGGCCAGGAACTCCGCCGAGCTGGCGGCCGTACCGCCCGCCGCCCGCGACGGCGCGCGCGCCGCGCTCTGGATTGTATTGCACGCAGCGCTGTTCGCCTCCCTGCGAGCGCAGGCTCATCGCGTTCCGGCCGCGAGCCGGGAGGACCTCGAGGACATCGCCTCGAGCAAGGCGTTAGAAATCCTGACCCGGGCCGAAGAAGGGGTGTGGACTCCGGCCGGTCGGTCGGCTCACGAGATCGAAGGTTTCGTGGCGCGAGTGGCGCGCAACGGCTTGGTGGATCTCGCGCGCCGACGCGGACGCGAGGTGGCACCTCCCTTCGACGAGGAGGGTTGGAGCGACCGTTTGGGCGAGGTCCCTGGGGCGGTCGGGCTATCCCCTGATGATCGAACAGCGGCGAACGAGTTCGTGGTGGCACTGACGGAATGCGCTGCAGGACTGGCTCCGCGCTCGCGTGCGGTGTGGTTCCAACGGGTGTTCCTCGAGGTAACCAGCCGCGACATCGCGGAACTCTGGGGTGTACGGCCGGCGCATGTGGATGTGTTGGTACAGCGCGCGCGCACAGCATTGCGCGCGTGCATGGCAAGCAAGGGTCATGACGGCGCAGAACCTCAACCAGGCTTATTCGCAGCGTTGTGGCCCACGCTGGGGTCAACGATGACTCGGGCCGGGCAGCGGACACAAGCGAGAGAGGATGAGCGATCGGATGTCTGACACCAACCCCACGAACCACTTGAGTGAAGCGCGATGCGCGGACCTTGTGCTGCTCACGCTCGCTCCCAATGCTCGTGACGAAGCGCTCGCGCACGCGCGCGCTTGCCCCGCCTGTGAAGAGCGACTGCGGCTGCACGCAGCCGTCCATGCCCGTGCCCTCGCGCAAGGCGTGCGTCGCTTCGGATCGGGTGACCGCAGCTCGCGAGTGCTCGCGCTGCCCCCTCGACCGTGGCTCTGGCTCACTGCGGCAGCGGCCCTCGTGGCCGCGTTGATGCTGCCACGGCTCATGTCGACGCCGATTCGGGAGCCACAACGCTGGCTGCCGACCCCCGATGCCGGAATCGCACTGCGCGAGGGCGAAACCGACCCGCATTTCAGCGCCGGGTTGGCGGCCTACGCGCGCCGGGATCTACTGCTGGCCCGGCGGGAACTCGAGGCGGCGAAGTTGAGCGGCGGAGCCGAGACCGCCCGTCAGCTCTATCTGGGCAATATCCTGCTCGCACTGGACGAACCCGAGTCGGCCCTGAGACTCTTACAGCGGATCGATCTCCTCAACGTGCCTGAGCCCTGGCAGGAAGAAGCCCTGTGGTCGTTGCAGCTCGCGTATCGCCGAACGGGCCAAGAGAAGCGCGCAGATTCCCTGCTTCGCACGCTGCACTCACGCCCCGACACCACGCGCTGATTGCGCCAGCGCTCATGGCGCTGGCCCTGCTCACCGGCTGCATGCCCGAACGTCCCTGGCCGGATTCCGCTGTGGACCCGACGCTGCGCGAGACCGAGACGCTGGATTCGCTGCGGGCTTCGGGTGACTGGGACGAAGCGGTGTCCTACGCCGCAGCCCGTCTGGCGCGCTTCGAGCGATTCCACGGCCAGCCTGCCTGGCGCGTCCGCGACGCCAGGCGCGATGTCCGGTACTTGCGCCAGGTCGCGGCCATGCGAGCGAGCGCGCGCGAATCGCTTGCCGTCGCCGATCGTGCGCGAGGGGACGCATGGCGCGCGCACCATACCGACCGACTCGGTCTCGCCAGCGAGCAAGGCGCGCGCGCGGCTGCCATCCAGCAGGCGCTGCTCGGTTCACGCCATGCGGAGACCGCGCGCACCCAGGTGGAGTTGGCGCACACACTGTTCGAGTTGGGGCGCATCCCCGCCGCGGACTCACTCGCACGCGCTGCCCTGCCCGTGCTGATCGAATCCTGCGGCGAGACACACCCATGGGTCGCGCTGGCCGAACAAGTGATCGGCTGGATCGAGAAGAATTTCAATGAAGTAGCCGGCCGCTCCGCCGCGACCCCCCACTATCGTCGCGCCTTGCGCATCCGGGTGCTCACCGAAGGCCCCGCGTCCCTGGGCGTGGCGGAGTCGCAACAGGACCTTGCCAACCTACTTCGTTTGGAGGGGCGCACCCGCGAATCGGCTGCATTGTTGAGCAGTGCGCTCGAGACCCGCCGTCTGCGCCTCGATCCCATGGATGAGGGCGTGGCCAGCACACTGACCGCACTGGCGATCCTGCATGTGGCATGGGGCGACTGGGCACGGGCAACGCCGTTGTTGCGAGAGGCCAATGCCATCCGTCGCGCCGGATCGCGCACGATCGCGCCGTTCAACATCTCGTTCTCGCTCAATATGTACGGAGCCTCGCTGATGCGCGGCGGCAACCCCGCCGAAGCGGTGCCGCTGTTGCGTGAGGCAGCCGCCATGCGAGAATCGCTTTGGATCCGGGCCGGCGACTCCGATCCCGGGCGTGCGCTGTTCCAATCCTTGAACTCGTATTTCGAGTTGGCCGCTGCGCTGGCGCAGAGCGGCCACGACATGGAAGCCGTCGAGGCATTCGAACGCGGCTCGAGCCGCTGGCTCGAACAACGTCTCTCTCCCAATGGACCCGGGAACCGCCGCTGGGACGGCGTCGTCGAGCGCGCTCGGCGCGCCCTGCCCGCCGATGCGGCTTTGATCCTGTGCGTCCCTCCCACGATGCCGGTGCGGGCCGGGGATTACCCGCGATCGGTGTGCGTGCTGCGCCCGAACGGACCGCCGCGGTGGAGCCTGATTCGCGCGCCCATGCGAGCGCCGGGGTCCGAGCACAGCGGCGTCATGCTCTCGACGCGCGGCCTCCGAGCTGCTGGGGCGTGGCCGATCCGCGTTCCGCTCGATGACGGGTTGCGCCAACAATTGCATGTCGCCTGGCAGGAGGTGTTCGCCCCGCTCGAACCGCTGATGGTCGGTGTGCGCGAGTTGATCGTGGTGATGCCGGCGCTGACGCAGAGTGTTCCCCTGGAATGTCTGGTCGACGATCACGGCCGCTTCCTCGCGGATCGCTTCCGGGTGACCTATGCGCCCTCGGCCCTGCTCTATGCGCTGGGGCGCGAACGCTCGGCCGCGCATCCGCATGCCCCGAACCGGCCCGCACTGCTCGTGGGAGATCCCGCCTTGGCCACCACTGATTCGTCGCGCCTGGCGAGGCTCATGCACTCGCGCGATGAAGTCATGGCACTCGCCAGCATGATGCCCTCTGCCGATATTCTGCTCGATGGAAAGGCGAGCGCATCACGCTTGGGGAAGATGGCCGCGGAGCGACGCCTCGCAGGCTATGGCACACTGCACTTCGCGACTCATGCCGAGGCCGACCTGCGTCGGCCACTCACCTCGGCGCTGGTGTTGGCCCCCGATCCTGGTCAGCCCGGAACCAATAGCCGACTGCGAGCCAGTACCATTGCAGCGGATTGGACGCTGGATGCCGACCTCGTGAGTCTGGCCTCGTGCCGTTCATCCATTGGTCGAGCCACCACGACGGACGGTGCGATGGGCCTGGCGCAGGCCTTCCTCGCTGCAGGCGCACGCTCCGTGCTCTCCAGTCTATGGGCCGCCGACGATGGCGCCACGAGTCGGCTCATGCAGCGCTTCTACAGCAACCTCGCGCACGGCGCGACGCGGGCCGAAGCGCTGCGCGAGGCCAAGTGCTGGCTACGGGACTGGCGCGCGGCGGACGGTTCACGGCCCTACGAACACCCGAGTTACTGGGCGGGCTTCATCCTGCTCGGCGACCCGGGTTGATCGCGACGCGTTCGATCACGCGGCGAGCAGTTCCGAGGTGGGCGCTTGGTATTCCTCGGGAAGCAGGACGCGGAACACGCGCTCTTGCATGGGCATCGGGTCCCAATGCTCAGCCGAGCCGTCCGCAGGTACCGACCCATCCGCGTGCACCAACACGCGACAGAACGGACGCGTCACGTCTTCCGGATTCGGGCTCATTGCCATCACCACCGCGCCAGATTCCGTGTGCAGAACGGAACCGGCCGGGTACAGGCCCACCGTGCGGACCAGCGCCCAGAGCACCGCAGGATCGAAGTTGACGCGATTGGGGCCGAGCAACAACTGGAGACCTTCGAATGCTGTGCGCGGGCGCTTGTGATACGCGCGATGCGCGGTGATCGCGTCGAAGCAATCTGCCATCGCCACGATGCGCGACATGCTGGCCTGTCCCCACTCCCCTTCCACGTCCGGATATCCGGTGCGGTTGTAGTTCATGTGATGCTCCAGACAAGCACGCATCGAATCCAGCATCAAACTCGACAATCCTGGCATTCGGGCGATCATTTTGGCGCCTTCGATGGGATGACGACGCATCTGCATCCACTCTTCGGCGTTGAGTGCGCCGGGCTTGCGCAACACCGCGGCGGGGATGCTCATCTTCCCCAGATCGTGCAACAAACCCGCCACGCCGAGATCCGCGAGTGCTTGGCGCGGAAGCCCAAGTTGTTGCCCCATGCTGATACTGAGCACGGAGACATTCACGCTATGCGAATACGTATACTCGTCGTGATCCTTGAGCGCGGTCAGTCCAACGATGGAGTATTCCTGCTTGAGGATGCTGTCCACGATTGGCTGCACGACGCGCTTGGCGTGACGCAGATCTGGTCTGCCGGTCTGTCGTGCTCGCAATACGATCTTCTTGCTCCCGAGCACGGCGCGCCAGAACACGCGCTTGGCGCGAGCGCGCTCCTGCACGGGCTTGGGCTGATCGTCCAGCTCGCGCGCAAGGTCCTCGGCGTCCAAGTCGCTGGCGGGCACCGGCACGATGCTCTCGACCATGGCCTCGGCGACGGTCTCGGCCAGCCGAGCGGCGAGTGCCGGATCTTCGGCCGCGAGGAACACCTGGAAGAATCGTTCGACTTCGGCTTCGTTCACGCCCTGCAGGAATCGCAACCCTCCGACTCTGCGTCGCTCGAAATCCGCCATGAGCGAGTGATACGAACCGAGCAATGAAGCATTGGCCTTGATGCGCACACCATTGATGTACAGATAATCAGCCACCACGATCAGGACAATTTCGTCCTCCTCGTCCAATAGTCGGCGCATGAGCGCCATGAATTCCTGGCTCTGGCGCTGGAAAGCCTGATTCGAGACATCGTAGGTACGAGCCGTGCGCATGAGCGCAGACAAGCGCAACACGAGCGCGCCCCCCAATTGGAGCACCCGTTGGCCTTCATCGATGTCGTCCGGATGCGAATCCAAGCTGCTCATCGCTCACCCTCGGGACGCAAGGTGCGCAGCGCCAGTTCGCAGGCCTGACGCACCTGAGCACGACTGGACTTTGCACCATGCTCCAGCGCAGCCTGGGACACGGGCGTGTGGATGCGGGCCAGACAGCGCGCGACGGCATGGCGGTGGATTTCTTGTTGGCGGTCGAACCAGGTGGCCTTGTGCAGCTCGGCTTCCAGTTCGGCAACGACCTCATCGCCACCGGTCGAGGCGATTGCAGCATAGATGGCCCGGCGCTCCTCGGCGGGTCGCTGTGCAAAGGTGTCCCGCTGCAGGAAGCCCGATACGAAACGTGCGGTGGCGGGATCACGCGCTCCCGAAAGTTGGTACAACACCTGGCAGAATAATCGCGTATCCGCGCCATCGAGCGCGCGAATCAGGATCGGACGGGCGAGACGCAACTCGACATTCTGTAACGCCGCCACCACTTCAGTGCCGACGCGGCCGTCCGGGTGCCGCAACGCCACCTGCAACAGACCCACGATCGCGGGTCCCCCGATCCAACCCAGGATATGGACGATATTGCGCACCACGTACCAACGGCTATCCGCCAGCCAAGGTGCGAGTCGCTCGGGATTCTCGCGGCAACGCCCCGCAACCGCCTCGGCGAGCAACTGACGTACGACACGCTGTTGGCTCTCGGACAGGAGGAGCGTCATCCAATCGATGCCGATGTCGCCCAGTGCCTCGGCGAACTGAAGGTATTGGCCGATGGCGGGAGCTGCTTGCGCATCCAAGTGTTCGACGGCGCGCGAAATCGAGACCGGCTGCAATAGCTCCTGTTGGAAAATCTCCTCGTTCCATTCCTGCGTCGGGGCGGCTCGCAACACGCGCAGTGCATCGCGCGCATCGACCCAGTCACCCGCGGTAAGTGCCACGCGTAACACCCGCGGCAAAAGGCGCGTGAACTCGCGCGCATCCTCTTCACTTGCCTGCGCATTCAGACAGGCGTTTGCGATCGCGAGTGCGGCGGTTGTAGGCGGCACGGCGTGCTCAGCCTGGAACTCGTGCCGGAACCGTGCACCCTCGGCCGGCGCGAGCGAGTCGAGTTCAACGTAGGTGGCCTCGACCTCCACGGTGAGGTCGCTCAGCGCCCAGTCCTCCGAGCGCCCGGTCGCGCCTGCAACGCCGGAGCCAGCCGCGCCGTCGTCCGCGCCGGGGCCGCTGGAGCCGGGGTCGTTCTCGGCGACTTCAGCCATGGGCCAGGGCAACAACGGCCCGTCGCCCTCTTCGCCCGAGGCTTTTGCCTCGCCGCTACCGAGGTCGCTCTGTGCCGGGACATAATCGATGTCCACATGGCGCAGGTTCGATTCCCACAGCAAGGTCACGAGGTCATCGTCATCCAGATTCTGTCCGCTCACCGCGAGCACACAGTCCACCAAGGCATCCACCTCGCGCGGTTCGATTCCCGGGTTCAACGCGATGCCGCGAACGCCATCCCGATGGAACACGAACGCCAGGTTGTCGTCACGGGACCGCGCGGGGTACAGGGAGATGCCATCGCAGGTGACGTCATCGGATTCGAACTGGAAGAGGATCGCGCCGTGCTCCTCGACCATGCAAGCGCCCGCTGCTCCGAGTTCCTCACGGAATCGGACCACGGTGGGATTCGACCCGTCGTATAAGCGGCAGGTCTTGAGCGCGCGCGCGAACTGCGCGATCCAAGCACCGGCCGCCTTGACCACGGCGTCGGGTTGCCTGCGCTCGTGTCCCTTCGGGTCAGCCTGAGCCGCCCGTGCGCTGACAGTCATATGAGCAATTCCTGTCCTGACATCGCGGGCCGGACCGGTTCCGCCCTACTGTTGCATCGGCAGGAAACTGGGTTCACTTGAGCAGGGACCGCTGACGCAAGTCCATGTGCCGAAGGCAAGTGGACGATCGAACCGCTGATCCTGCTGAGCAGCCTTCAGGCCGGGCTCTCCACGGGTTCATCACGCAACAACTGCTCGAGATCGTCCGCTGTGAGGCGCCGAGCGAAGGTCTCTTCGCCCAAGATGTCTCGGGCCAGATCGGCCTTGCGCTGTTGCAGTTCGAAAATGCGCTCTTCGACCGTGCCGGCCGTGAGCATGCGGAACGCGATCACGGTGCTCTTCTGGCCGATCCGATGCGTGCGATCGATGGCCTGTGCCTCGACCGCCGGGTTCCACCAAGGGTCGAACAACACCACATGGCTTGCCGCCGTGAGGTTGAGGCCGGTCCCGCCCGCCTTGAGCGACAACAGGAACACGCATGGGCGCTCATCGCGCTCGAACGCATCCACCACATCGCCACGCCCCGTGGTCTCTCCCGTCAACCAATGAAGCGGGATCGAGCGCTCGACGAGTTCCTCGCGCAACAACTTCAGGCATTCGACGAACTGCGAGAACACCAGGACTTTGTGACCCTCGGCGAGCAACTCTTCAAGCAATTCGAACAGTTCGGTGAACTTTCCTGACCCGAGCGCTCGTTTGCCTCCCGCCAGCGCCGGATGGCAACAGATCTGCCGCAACCGAGTCAGCGAGGCGAGTACCTCGAATCGTTTTTCCTGGAGTCCGCCCGGGCCCTCGTGCAACGAGCGCACCAAGCCACGCGCGCGCGTGAGTTCGGACAGGTAGAGCTTGCGCTGCCCCGGCGTCAACTCACAGTCGATACGCTCCTCGATCCGCGGCGGCAGATCCTGCGCGACCTGCGACTTGAGGCGGCGCAACATCACCGGACGAAGCTTGGCCGCGAGCAGACGACGCGTATAGGGCGGCGCCTCGGGGCCGTCGTAGCGGGCCACGAATGCCGTGCGTGACCCCAGGTAGCCCGGATTCACGAACGAGAGGATGCTCCACAGGTCGAGTGCGCGATTCTCGAGCGGCGTGCCGGTGAGGGCGAGGCGATGTTGGGTCTGCAACGAGAGCGCCGCCTTGGTCACGGCAGCGGCAGGGTTCTTGATGTGCTGCGCCTCATCGAGGATGGCGGCACGCAGCGGCAACTCGCGCCAGTACTCGGCGTCGCGCCGCAACAACGTGTAGTTGGTGATCAGGAGGTCGTATTCGCCAATGCCCCGACGCAACTCGTGCCGGCTTGCGCCTTCGAGCGCGAGCACGCGCAATCCCGGGGTGAAGCGCGCCGCCTCTCGCACCCAGTTGTGCACGACCGATGCGGGGCACACGACCAGCGTCGGAGCGGCGTTGGGCGTCGTCGCGCGCAGGTGCTCGATCCACGCCAGCGCCTGTACGGTCTTGCCGAGCCCCATGTCGTCCGCGAGCACGGCGCCGAGTCCGGTGGAGGTGGTCCAGGTCAGATACTCGAAACCCTCTTGCTGGTACGGACGCAAGGTGGCCTGCAGTCCCGCAGGTGGTGGCAACTGTGGCAGACCTTCGAATTGGGTGACGCGACTGCGCAGTTGACGCAACTGCGCCACGGCGTCCTCGCCCACTCCCATGCGCTCAAGCGCTGCGAGGCTGGCCTCGCTCGCCTGCGCCAGCTGCCACACCGTCACGCGCTGCGTGCCCGCCCCCATCTCCACACCCATGTCGGCGAGGGTCTCGGCGGCGGCATCGGCCGCTTGCGCGATTTCGCGCCGCACCCAGCCACTGGCCAGTTTCACGAGTGGCTCGCGGCTCGAACGTAAGCGCGCCAAGTCCTGTTGGGTCAGCGTGAGACCCTCGGCCTCCCAGTCCGCCGACACCTCGAACCAATCAATCCCGCTGGAAGCCACCTTCACGCTCGGGCGCACGACTCGCGCACCATCGAGCAGGCGTCGCGCGGCACGATTACCGAACCAGCGCACTCCGGGCGGGCGAGAGTTCCACGATCGAAGCAGGACCTCCGCCGTGCGTGCGCTCACACGCAGCCAAGCGCCGATCATGACGTCGTGCTCGGGTGGCGCGCTGCCACCAGGCGCGCGCTTTCCTGCCGAGAGTAGGGGCAACGGACCGAGCCATTCCGACAGCCCCCGCAGCCGCTCCAGATCGGGCTGTTCCAGCCAAGGGTCGTCGGTGACAGGGAATGCAGGCAGCGGCGCCACTTCTGCAAGCGATGACGCATCCATTAGAGCAGGCCCGAGTCCGTCGTCGCCATCGGCCACTGAGTCCTCGGCACTCGCCTCAGGGACCTCGGGGGCATCGAGTGCACCGCTCTCGGCGAGCACCGCGACGTCTGGGATGCGCTCCCACCCACCGAGCGGCGTCCATTCGAACAGTACTTCGCCGGATGCGAGGCCTTTGGTGGGGTCCCAGTCGCCTGCACCTGCATGCGCGAAGACGCGGAACTGCAACCAATCGCTGTCACGCAGGTCGAGACAGACCACCGGCAAGGCGTGGTGGATGCGAGTGAATGGACGGATCGCTTCACGCACACTGGAGAAGCGTTCCGCCAGATGCTCCAGCACTTCACGGTCCTCACGTCGCAACGGCAAGCCATCCCGTTCGCTCAGGACGCGCACCACTTCGGGCGGCGGCTCTTCGTGTACGCGGTGGAACGCGCCAGCGGCGAGGACGACGCTGGTGCGATAACCCAACTCGGTGCGCTCCCCTGGGACACGCACCACCTCGGAGAATGGCCTGCTGCGGCCATCGGGCCACACGAGCGACAGCCGCAGCTGCAACTCACCCTCCACGCGCACGCACTCGGGGCGCAGCGCCAGCGATTCCTCGTGCACCTCGAGCCGGTCCCCGCTCTTCAGACCGCAGCGGCTCGCCAGTTCGGCCGCCAGCGCCTCGCCCCACACCACGAACGGCGAATCGATCGCGCGGTCGAGCAGCACATCCAACTGCGGGCCGTTCAGTTCGTGCGGTTCGGTGCTACTGGTGAAGGCGAAGCGGAACTCGCCTCCGATCAGCATTCGCAACAGCCGCGCCTGCGGCGGCGAAAGCAGGCCCGGATCACGGCGCAACTCGGCCGCGAGCGTTTCGAGTTGTTGCCCAGTCCGCGGCGCATCGAGCAGGCGGCCCGAGGTGAGCCGCGGCTGCAGTGTCACGCTCACGGAACCGTCCGGGTGCGCAATCAGTCCGAGCAGCAGGCGAAGACGCCGCGGCTGCTCCCCGCTGCTGCGCGACCAGCGGTCGAGGGAATGCAGCACTTCCCGCCGCTGGCGCTCCTCGAGCTGCAGCACCAAGTCGGCTCGATCGAAGTAGGGCGCGAGCAACGGATGCACCCGGCCATGATCGGCGGCGGCGATGGCGCGGGCCAGATGATGGCAGCGCAGATCGGGGTCGGGCTCGGCCACCAGGTCATGCAGGCCAGCGCCAGGCAATACGAACGCATCCAGACCCATCTCGCGCAAGAGATCCAAAGCGGCGTGGTGGCGCTCGTACGGAGGTCCCTCGCGCAGACGTGTGAGGGGGTCGCGCTGCGACGCGGTGCCACTCGCGGCGGACGGCCCGCCCGGACGCCACTCGACCGGCAGGCTCTCATCCAGCGCATCGCGCTTCTGCAATCCATCGCGACGCGACGCACCCGCGACCAGCAGTCCGAGCGCGAACGCATGCTTGCACCACGGCGCGCTGGGGCATGAGCAAAGCGGCGCCCAAGCGGTCTCGGCCCAGCGCCAACGCGTCTGGTAGAGGCGTGAACCCTTCACATCGGCCGAGATGACATCGGAATCGAACGTCAGGTCCGACACACTTCCGCCGCGCGCATACTCGGACCCACGCACCTTGAGGTAGCGAGGAAAGGTCACGAGCGTGTCGAACAGGGCGTCGCGCTGCTCGGGGGTGAGCGCAGTCGCGATATCGGTGGGCAACGAGACCATAGGGTGCGGGCTCACTCGGGGTAAAAGGCATCAGGCGGCGGCTGGCGCGGAACGCGGCACCATAACACAGCGGCTGAATGAGAAAGTCCGAGCGATGGCAAGAACTGCGGAAAAACCACGAAAGCGCCTTCTTGGCGGCTGACTTTCCTACGAGTGCTGCACGCCGTAACCTCCACCTCATTCGAAAGTGATCGCGCACGCCTGCCGCGTTGCGCGCAGCCCATACACGGAGGCCGCTGTGTCGGAGGATATCCACCCGGTGAAGCCGCAGATCCGCGATCGCGCGCATCTGAAGGGTATGGAAGCATACGAACAGCTCTATCGTCGCTCGCTCGAGGATCCCGAAGCTTACTGGGCCAAGCAGGCCGAGCGTATCGACTGGTTCCACCCGTGGCACTCGGTGTTGGATGCGGACTATCAGGAAATCGACTTCGCGTGGTACTCGGGCGGCCGCGTCAACGCCTGCTTCAACTGTGTGGATCGACACCTGGCCGTTCGGGCCGAGCAGACTGCGATCATCTGGGCGGCCGACGAACCCGGCGTGTACCGCCACATCTCGTACCGCGAACTGAAGCACGAGGTCTGTCGCCTTGCGAATGTGTTGTTGGCGCGTGGCGTCCGCAGGGGTGACCGAGTCTGCATCTACATGCCCATGGTGCCTGAGGCCGCATACGCCATGCTCGCGTGCGCGCGCATTGGCGCGGTGCATTCGGTGGTGTTCGGCGGCTTCTCGGCCGAATCATTGCGCGACCGCATCGTGGACGCCCAGTGCAAGGTGGTGATCACCGCCAACGAAGGCATGCGCGGCG
The DNA here is from genome assembly GCA_039917105.1 of Candidatus Eiseniibacteriota bacterium. GTDB lineage: Bacteria > Eisenbacteria > RBG-16-71-46 > RBG-16-71-46 > RBG-16-71-46 > CAIXRL01. Next base: position 27,471 of record JBDSKE010000251.1, read on the forward strand.
GCAAACACATCCCCCTCAAAGCGATCACCGATAAGGCGATCGAAGGGATGAGCTTGGTCGAGACGGTGCTTGTCGCCCGCCGCACCGACCACGAAGTGCCGATGGTCGCGGGGCGCGACCACTGGCTGGATGAGGAGATGGCCCGGCAACGCTCGACGTGCACGGTGGAATGGATGGGCGCAGAGGACCCCTTGTTCATCCTCTATACCTCGGGCTCGACTGGAAAGCCCAAGGGCTTGCTGCACACGACGGGTGGGTACCTGGTCTACGCCGCCACGACCCACGAGATGGTATTCGACTATCACGCGGGCGATGTGTACTGCTGCGCCGCCGACGTCGGCTGGATCACCGGCCACACCTACATCGTGTATGGCCCGCTCGCCAATGGTGCGACCACCGTGATGTTCGAGTCCATCCCCACCTACCCCGACGCCGGTCGGTATTGGCGCATGGTGGACGACCTTGGGATCAACATCTTCTACACCGCGCCCACCGCATTGCGCGCGATCGCGCAATCGGGAGACGAGCCAGTGAAGCGCTACCGGCGCGATTCACTGCGCATCCTGGGATCCGTGGGGGAACCGATCAACCCCGAGATCTGGCGTTGGTACCACGACGTGGTGGGCGAGGCGCGGTGCGCCGTGGTCGACACTTGGTGGCAGACGGAGACCGGCGGCATCATGATCTCGCCGCTACCCGGCGTGACACCCACCAAGCCGGGCTCCGCCACTTTGCCGCTGTTCGGGATCAAGCCCGTGATCGTGGATCCCGAAAAGGGCACGGTGCTCGAAGGCAACGGTGTGAGCGGGGCGTTGTGTCTGGCCACACCGTGGCCTGGCCAAGCCCGTACGGTGTACGGCGACCATGAACGCTTCAAGAACACTTACTTCACGCAATATCCTGGTTACTACTTCACCGGCGATGGCTGTACGCGTGACTCCGACGGCTATTATTGGATCACTGGGCGCATCGACGACGTGCTCAACGTCTCGGGCCATCGGCTGGGCACCGCCGAGGTCGAGAGTGCGCTGGTCGCGCATGAAGCCGTGGCCGAGGCGGCCGTGGTGGGCTATCCGCATCCCATCAAGGGCCAAGGTATCTACGCCTACGTGGTCCTCAACAACGGCTACGCCGGCGCCCGAGGCGCCGAGTTGCAGGGCGCGCTCAAAAAACAGGTCCGCACTGCAATCGGGGGGTTCGCTGCGCCCGACATCATCCACATCGCCCCGGGTCTGCCCAAGACCCGCTCGGGCAAGATCATGCGTAGGATCCTGCGCAAGATCGCGTCGAGCGAATACACCGGGTTGGGTGACATCACCACCTTGGCCGAACCCGAGGTGGTGGAACGATTGATCGAGCAGCACCAGGCCCAGGTGGGCGCGTGAGGTTCGGCCGCCTCGGGCCCGCCCACCTGGCCGCGTTCCTCAACGCCATCAGGATCGCACTTGCGAAGACCACGGGTCGAACATCGCGGTAGCCACATCGAGGCTCACCGTATCGGTCGCGAACTCGAACGTCCCTTGGTCCCGCATCTCGCGCGCGGCACCAAGGAAAGCCCCAAGCGCGGCGCGGCACAGCGCACTCCCGACGCTGACTCGCTTCACCCCGAGTTGCGAGAGCGCCTCCAGACTCATGGATCTCCCTTTCAACCCCACCAATACGTTCACGGGTCGATCGACTGAGCCGACGACGGAGGCGATGTCGCGCGCTTCCGTCAGTCCCGGCGCAAAAAGCACGTCAGCGCCCGCAGCTTGATAAGCCTGCAGCCGCTTGATCGTATCCGCGAGATCGGCTCGGCCGACCAGATGGTTTTCTGCACGGGCGGTCAACGTGAATGGGAAGGCAAGCGCGTGCGCAGCGTCGGCCGCGGCTCGGATCCGTTCCACGGCCAGGTCGTGTGCGTGAATCGGATTGTCCGGATCTGACGTGGAGTCCTCGATCGAGGCGCCCACGAGCCCCGCCTTGGCCGCAAGCCGGATCGCCTCTGCCACCATTTCGGGATCGTCTCCGAAACCGTTCTCGAGATCGCCGCTGACCGGCAACTCGGTGGCACCTGCGATGGCGGCCACATGGGCCATCATCCTGTCGCGACCAACCGAGTTGTCGCGCTGCCCAAGGGAGAGCGCAAACCCGGCACTCGTGGTCGCCAGCGCAGCGAATCCCAACTGGGCGAGCATCCGCGCGGTCCCCACATCCCAAGGATTGGGCAGGAGGAACGCGCCGGGCCCTTGGTGCAGCGCACGGAAGTCCGCCCCCCTTTCTGCCTGCGTTCGCATCACAGGCCGGCCACCACGGCCGGCTCGTAGCCGCCCGGAACGAGCCGGGCCGAGATCGAGAGCCGATTCCACGCATTGACGGCGGCCAGCGCGAGTGTCAGATCGCACAATTCCTTCTCCGCGAAGTGTGCGCGCACTTGCTCGTGGATTGAATCGGGCACGTGCCCAGTCGAGATCAGGGTGACCGCCTCGGTCCACTCCAGGGCAGCCCGTTCTCGATCGGTGTAGTACGGAGCCTCGCGCCAGGCGTCCAGCGAATAGAGTCTCTGCTCGGTCTCATTGAGCGCTCGCAGATCCTTCCAGTGCATGTCCAGGCAGTACGCGCAGCCGTTGATCTGGGAGGCGCGAAGCCGCACGAGATGAAGAAGCGAATCCTCCAGCCCACATGTGCTCACGTACTGGTCCAGAGCATCCATTGCTTCGTACAGGCCCGGCGATGCTTTGGCGTAATCGAGACGCGGTTTCATGTTGCCTCCGGTGAGTGAGGTCTGGGGATGAGTGGTCAAGCGACCACGACAGGATTGACGGTAATTCGTAGTTGACCAGTCGAAAAGGTCCATTTATGATATTTTGACTGGACCACTTATCATGCCCAAACGAGCCACGGTTTTCGAACTGACGTTTCCGCCGCGGGATGCCGGGGCAACCGCCTATCGCTGGCTGTGCTCGGCGGTCCGCGCCAGGATCCTCGAGGGCAGCCTGCGGCCAGGGATGCGGCTCCCCGGAACGCGCGACCTCGCCGAACAGCACGGGCTGTCGCGTGGAACCATCGTCAATGCGTTCGAGCAGCTGAAGGCCGAGGGCTACCTGGAGGGCCGTGTGGGCTCCGGGACTTTCGTGAGCGCGACTCTTCCCGAGCAATGGCTCGTGGTCCCACCTGAGCCCGGGACACAGCCACTCGCCCGCGCGAGGCGCCCGCGCAGACTGTCGAGTTTCGCCAAGCGCGTCCGCTCGTTCCCTGTCCTGGAGGTTCGACCTTCCCGCGCATTCCGGCCCAACCTGCCCGCGCTGGACCTGTTTCCCGCGGCACTCTGGGCTCAGATCACCGCCCGGTCGCTGCGCCATGCCTCGTCGAAACTGTTCACGGGATGCGGACCGATGGGATATCCGCCCTTGCGCGCTGCGGTGGCCGATTATCTGAGGGCCTCGCGCGGAGTCCGGTGCGTCCCCGAACAGGTCGCAATCGTATCAGGCGTGCAGGACGCCCTCGATCTCGTGGCGCGGCTGTTCATCGAGCCCGGCGACCGGGTGTGTGTGGAAGATCCGGGATACCCGGGCGCATCCATCGTGTTCGAGATGTTGGGGGCGAAAATCTCGGCGATGGCCCTCGATGAACAAGGAATGGTGCTGCACGCGCGTGGGCTTCGGGGAGCGAAGCTGGTGTATGTCACCCCGGCGCATCAGTTCCCCTTGGGAATCGCCATGAGCCTGCAGCGGCGTCTGGCCTTGTTGGACTGGGCTCGAAGGTCCAACGCGTTGATCTTCGAAGACGACTACGACAGCGAGTTCCGATACGTCGGTCACCCATTGCCGGCGTTGCAGGGGCTCGACCACGGCGGCTGCGTCCTGTTCGCGGGGAGCTTCAGCAAAGTGTTGTTCCCCTCGCTGCGGCTCGGATACATGGTGATTCCAACCGACTTGATCGCGTTGTTCGAGGCAACGAAGTCGGCGACCAGCCGTCACCCCACATTGCTGGATCAGGTGGTGTTGTCGGAGTTCATCACCGAGGGACATTTCGGGCGCCATCTGCGCCGGATGCGCGGGGTGTATGCAGAACGACAACGAACCCTGCTGGAGTTTGGGCGCCAGGAGTTGAAGGGCCTACTCGAGATCTCCAGCGTCGAGGCCGGGTTACAGACCGTGGGCTGGCTGCTTGCGGGAATCGACGAAGCCTCCGCCACGAAGGCCGCCGCGGCCCGGCAGGTGGAGGTCATGCCGCTGGGCCGGTTCAGCCGTGAGCATCCGACCCCTGCCGGATTGCAACTCGGCTTCGCGGCAATGGACCCGGCCGAGATACGCCGTGGCGTCCGCGAGCTTGGGGCGGCGCTCCGGGGCGTGAAAAGGTCAGGTTTTCGCGGCTCTTGACCGGATTCGTTCCCCGGGATGGGTCGGGGCCCGGATTCCTCTGGAGCCGCCCCGCCGAGCCAGCGTACCCTCGGGGGGAAACCATGTGCCCTGCGCCCTTGTCCCCGCATCCGAAGAGGCCCCCTTCATGAAGCGCATGTTATCCGGCGCGCTCGCCGCCCTGATCCTGCTTTCCAGCTTCCCGCTCCGCGCGTTCGCACAGCCGCCGGGCGCGAACCCCATGAGCGCCAGGGGCGGATCCATCACGCCGCGTTCGTTCGAGTTCAACTCGCTGCCGGGCCGAAGCGGCGACCAACTCGGATTGATCGCGAAGCGCAAGCCCGAAGGGATCAATCGCGAGACCGAAGCGCGCGTCGAAGCCCTCAAGCTGCACCCGCAGGGCCTCACGCCCGATCGGCTCGGCCTGGTGACGCTGGACCGCACCACGGGCGTTCGGGGTTTCTCGGCGCAGGCCGACCTCTCGCCCCTTGCGCCGGCAATCAACAACGGTTTTGACGGCATCACCCAAGGGCCCTACATCCCGAGCGAGCCCACGGTCGCCGCCGGAGCGCTCAACATCCTCTCGGCCGGCAACGTGAGCATCACCGTCACGAACAAGGACGGCACCAACAAGGTCGAGACCAACGGTGCAACGTTCTTCGGCGTCCCCGCCGCCGAAGGCGCCATCTCGGATGCGCAGTGCTACTACGACGCGCTACGTGGCCGTTTCGTGGCGCTGTGCTTCACGCAGGGCACAACGCCTAACTTTTCGTTCTTCTATCTCGCCGTCAGCAAGACCAACGATGCCCGCGGCGCGTGGTGGCTGTACAAGTTCGACATGACGCTGAACGGCGCCACCGCCAGCAGCAATTGGGCGGACTACCAGGCGCTGGGCGTGAGTGATGACAAGATTGCAATGACCGGCCAGATGTTCTCCTTCGCCGGCGATGCTTACCAGTACCAGAAGGTCCGCGTGCTCGACCGCGCCGGCGCTTACTCGGGCGCAACCCTCAGCTACGTGGATTTCTTCAACTTCGCGGCCCCACCGGGCGGCGACATCGACGACCTGTTCGTGACCAAGGCCGCACGCAATCTGAGCGCCGGCGACAACACGATCCATCTGCTGTGCGTGCGCACTGCGGGCGGAACGAATGTGACCTACCGCACCATCACCGGCACGCCCGCAGCGCCCGCGTTGTCGGCGGGCACGCGCGTGACCGTGGCCACGTATACGCCGCCGCCCGATGCTGTGCAGAAGGGCAGCGCCACGCTGGTGCCCACGAACGACTGCCGCCCGACGGATTTCTATGTGCGGGGCGGCGTGCTCGTCTGCGCCTGGCATACTGCCGCGAATCTGGGCGGTCAGGTGGCGGCCCTGCGGCTGTTCCGCCTTCGGACCAGCGACCAAGTGGTCCTGACCGACGAGACCTATGGCGCAGCGGGAACGTTCTATTATTACCCCGCCGTGACGGTGGACTCGGTGGGCACGGTGTTCCTGGGCTTCGATCGTTCGAGCAGCACCGAATACCCCTCGGCCTATGCCACCGGCAAGCGCCGAGGCGAGGCCACGCTGCAGTCCAGTGCGCTACTCAAGGCAGGTGTTTCGTCGACCTCGCAAACGCGCTGGGGTGACTACACGGGCATCGACAACGATGCGTCGGCATCGGGACCGAATGCGTCGGTGGCGTGGTATGCCGGTCAATACACCAAGGGCACCAACACGTTCGGCACATGGGTCAACAAGCTGACCTACAGCTACGGCCAGATCTCCGGGACGGTCGCCAACGACTGCGACGGAATCGCGGGGACAACCGCCGACCGAACACCATTGACTGGCTTCACCGTGACGCTCAAGCAGGGTGCGACCACCGTGGGCGCCACGATATCAGGAGCCGCGGGCGACTACTCGTTCGGTTATCTCGAGACCGGGTTGTACGACGTGGTCGTCACCGCACCGGTCGGCGGCAGCACGGTCGACGCGATCGCCGGCACGGGCGCCACGTCACAGACGCGCGTGAGCGACAGCGACGTGCAGGTGAATCTCACGAACGCGCAGATATCCACGGGCAATGCGTTCGTCGTCAGCACCGCCCATACCACGGCGGCCACCACGAGCATCTCGCCGAACTCCAAGAACGTCGGTGATGGCGCGTTCCCCATGACCGTGAACGGTACGGGATTCCTGTTGTGCTCCGTCGTACGGCTTGACGGCGCGGACCGCGCCACCACTTACGTCAGCAGTACGCAACTGACTGCGCAGATTCCGGCATCCGACATGCTGGCAGGCGCAGTGCGCAATATCACGGTGTTCCACACGGCACCGGGCGGCGGAGTCTCGAATGCGCAGACATTCACGATCGGCGGCACACCCGACACGCAGGCCCCGGTGGCGACGCTCACCTCACCCGCAGGCGGCGAGAGCTGGCCGGTGGGCTCATCGCAGAACATCACCTGGACGGCGACGGACGATATCGTCGTGTCCTCGATCGATCTGGCGCTGTCCACCGACGGCGGCGCTTCGTTCCCCACGACGATCGCCACGGCCATCGCCAATTCGGGCACATTTGCCTGGACCGTGCCCGGCACGCCCTCGAGTACGGCACGCGTACGTGTCGTGGCGCGCGATGGCGCGAACAATCTGGGTTCGGATTCCACCCACACCAACTTCACGATCAGTGGCTTCCTGGTGACGGCTTCGGCGGGCGCCAATGGCACGATCTCACCCAGCGGCGCCGTCGCGGTGGCGCCGGGGGCGACGCCGTCCTACGTGATATCGCCGGCGGCCGGATACCACGTGCTCGACGTATTGGTGAACGGCGGCTCGGTGGGCCCAGTCACGAACTACACGTTCGCTGCCATCTCGTCGAATCAGACAATCGCCGCCACTTTCGCCATCAACCTCTACACGCTGGCCGTGACCGTGGTGGGGAGCGGCTCTGTGGTCAAGAGCCCTGACCAACCCACTTACGATAGCGGCACGGTGGTCCAACTCACTGCCACCCCGGCGGCTGGCTGGAACTTCACGGGCTGGAGCGGAGATGCGAGCGGTATCACGAATCCGCTCGGCGTGACGATGTCCGCGAACAAGAACATCACCGCCACATTCACCCAACACATCTACACTTGGGCGGTGACGGGCTCGGGATTGTGGGGCACCGCGGCCAACTGGTCCCCGGCGCGAACCACGCCTGCCACCGACGACATCCTGATCTTCGACAACGGCGCGACGACCACCGCCACCAGCGTGCCGACGCAGACCATTGGCCAGCTGCGCGTGCTGAACAATACCTCTGTTCTACTCCAGCCTGCCGCCGCGGTGACGCTCACTGTTTTGGGTTCAAGCGGCACCGACCTGTCGGTGGCGACAGGCTCCGCACTACGGATGACGGCGGCCAGCGCTCTCACCATCGCACTCGTCAGCGGTGCCACTGGCGCAATCTCGGGCAACCTCACTGTGACTTCGGCTGCGCATCGCCTGGTCGCACTCGACGCTGGTTCGGTGTTGTTCCAGAACGGCTCGTTGGTCAGTGTCGGCACGGGGGCCACGGGAAATCTCTTCGGCACCGGCACGGGTACGAGTGGGCTCAACTCGGTCGTGTTCCAGGGCGGCTCGATCTTCGCGCAGAGCGCCGGCGCGAACCCGTTCGGCGCTTCTGCCCCGAACTCGGTGGTGATGTTCCAGGCCGGCAGCCGCTTCCGTCTGGACGGCGCGGTGACGCCGTCTGTTTCGGGGCGCCAATATGCGGACTTCGAACACAACACGAGTGGCACGACCTCATTGACCGGAGCGACCGCGTTCGGCATGGATAGCCTGATCGTCACACAAGGCACCCTCAACTTGAACCTGACTGGCGGCGGCACCGTGCGCGGGGATGTGAGGGTCCGGGCCGCCGCAACCCTCACATGCAGCGCCTCGAGCGGCACGCCGGTGATCCAGCTGGGTGGCTCAGTGGCACAGTCGGTCCAGGTCCTGGGCGCGTTCAGCACCACGAGCAACACCACGCTGCAGATCAACAATCCGCTCGGGGTTACGCTACAGAGCAACCTGACGCCGGGGGGCACAGTGAACTTCGTGGCCGGGCGGATCACGACAGGTGCGAACACGCTGATCATCCCCGCTGCGGGCACCGTCACCGGGGCCGCGCCCGGCACGGGTTGGGTCGTGGGCAGCCTGCGTCGCAACTTCCCCGTTGGGGCCTCGAGCCGCACTTTCGATGTGGGCGATGGCACCGTTCACGCACCGATCACGGTGGCCATGACCGGCGCGGTCTCGACATTCGACGCGACGGGAAGCACCACCACGCTCGATCACCCGAACCTGGCCACCTCCGACCTCAATGCGGCCAAGACGGTGAACCGCTTCTGGACGCTGACCCCCGTGGGTTCACCGTCTTTCACGGGTTATGACGCGACTTTCCAATTCGATGCCGCCGATATCGATGCGGGCGCGTTGCCCGGCAGTTTCGTGCTTCGCCGATTCGCCACGGGCGTCTGGTCGCCACTGACGGCGGGAATCCTTGCAGCGACAAGTTCGCAGGCAACGGCAGTCACATCGTTCGGCGACTTCGCCGTGGGGCAGACGGTCAGCTACACCATCACGGCCAGCGCAGGAGCCTCGGGGACGATCACGCCAAGCGGCGCAGTGGGCGTTGCCTCTGGTGCGAACCAGTCTTTCACGATTGTCGCGAACGCCGGGAGCGTGATTGCGGACGTGCTCGTGGACGGCGCGAGTGTGGGCGCGGTCGGCAGCTTCGCCTTCACGAATGTAACCGCGAACCACACGATCGCGGCTTCGTTCACCGATATCGCCGTGCCAGTGGCAACGGTCACGGCGCCCAACGGCGGCGAGACGCTCACGATTGGAACCACGGCATCGCTCACTTGGACCGCGACGGACAACGTGGCGGTCAGCGCGGTGGACCTACTGCTCTCCACTTCGGGTGCGGCGGGCCCCTTTTCCGCAATCACCACGGGCATTGCGAATGCCGGAACGTACGCATGGACGGTTGCCGGGCCCGCCACCAGCAACGCCTTCCTCAAAGTGGTCGCGCATGATGCCGCAGGAAACTCGGGTGAGGACGTGAGCGACGCGGCGTTTGCAATTGCGAGCACGACCGCAGCGGACGTTACCGCGGTCACGGCTTTCTCGCTCGCCCCCGTGACCCCGAACCCGACGCGTGGCGCGGGACGTGTGGAGTTCGCGCTGCCGCGCACGGCAGAAGTCCGAGTGAGCGTGGTGGACCTGATGGGCCGCGAGGTGATGGTCTTGACCGAGGCAACATACGAAGCCGGACGGCACAGCGTGTCCTTCGCGGGGACCCGCTCGGGAATGCTGAACGCGGGTCTGTACTTCGTGCAGATGCGCGTGAGCGGTCAGACTTTCAACCGGCGGTTCGCGGTCACGCGTTGATTCGGACGACAACATTGACAACAGGACTATGGCGTCCGCGGCCCGCGCGGCCTGAGCCCGAGTTTCGCAAGCGCGGCCTCGCCGCCTGGACCATTCAGTTTCCAGTACGGTAACCGGTCGCTTCCGATCAACTGCGCCAGTTCACCATCGCTACAGCTCCACTTCACGATTCGGCCCGGGGCGGCGGTCTCGGTGAAAAACGTCCACTGTCGACCCCCTTCAACGCTCACCGTGCTCACGGCGCACGCGAATGTGCCCGCTGGAACCGTTACCGACTGGGGCGCCAGCACGCGTGCGAAGTTCGCCTTGGCAACCGCTTGGGGCTTGTGTAGCAGGCGCGACTCGCGCAGGGATCGAACCAATGGCACGGAGACGGACTCTCCCGGCTTCACCACCGGGTACGCCAGCCCGCGAGCCCACACGAGCAGGGCATCTTCACTCACGGCTTCCAGTGGAATGGGCAGCGTGGACGACTGGTCCGCCTCGCCGTCAAAGTAGCTGTGCGCGGTGAATCGCGCGGCATTGGCGTCGAACAATAGCTGGCTGAATGCATGCCCGCACCATTCCTGCGCAGAGAACGATACCTTCGTCGGCGCGCCAGCGGGGCGGCCATTGACAGGTGTGACCGCTGTGAACGCGCTGGTCATCAGGTTGTAGTCGTAGACCCCTGTGGCGAAGTCCTGGACCAAGTTCAACTTCATCACCGGATACTCGTCGCTCTTGGGATGCTTGCCAGGGTCCGCTTTCACGCGCAGCGTGTTCGAGAACGATTCGGTCACGAAGATCGTGACCGCCACGCCCTTGCGGACTGAACCGTATCGCGGAGTCTCGAAGTCATAGCCCGCCATTTCTGCGCGACCATCGCCCCAGAGCTTCCAGAAAGCGTTGCCGAACTCCGGGCTGGTCCCCCGAGCGGGCGATGCCGCGATCTTGGCCGCCGGCGGCGCGGCCGTCACGCACGAGGTGAGCAAGGCGAACAAGGCGATCGACACGAAACGACGGACCATGGTTGGGGCTCCTTGCGGCAAGCTCAGGGACACGGGGTGAAGTCCAGCTCGTCGGTGCCGTAAACATACTTCTGGAAGAACGGATGCAAGTCGTTTCCGGTGATTTCTTCGGCCACGTGGAGAAAATCCTCGGTGCGCGCGCGCCGACCCGAATAGCGCTCCGAGAACGCGCGGAGGATCCGTTCGAACCGGGCATCGCCCTCCCGTGCGTCTCGCAACTTGCAGCGCAGGCGGTCCAAGACCCATGCGCTCTTCATGTAGAGCACCGTCTGGCGGTCTCCCGGCGTGCTACTGCTGTGGACCCGCGTGCCCAGCGCGATGGGCCCCGCCTCCTGGCCATCACCGAACAAGTAGCGACGGTTCGATTCCATCTGGTCACGCCAGGCGGCGAGGACCGTGGAGTAGACCACCGGCTGCGCGAGCGCAGTGGCAGGATGATAGATGCTCAGGAAGCTCGCGAATCCCTCCGCGAGCCAGGTATCCCGATCGCGAGCCGGTTCCACTCCCAATCCCCACCATTGGTGCGCGATCTCGTGATAACGGTACAGCTCAGGTGAGTACTGCGCGCCGGGAAGGCTCTTGTTCGCAAGCGGCATGAGATGGATCAACCCGGGGAACGCCTCGAAGCGCAAACGCGGTGTCTCAATCGCGTTCAGCGTGGGCGCCAACGCGCGGCCACCCAGGCGCTGCATCGAAAGCACCGCGCGCGCCACATCGAGCGCGACGCCGTCGTCGTACCGCCTGCTCCTGCCCAGCTCAGCCATGGTGCGCCGTTCCACGCGGCCTGCACCGGCAACATGATGCGTCCATACCGTCAAGGGCGGCAGGCTGTCGTTCACCACCTCGATTCCACGGAAGTAGCCCAGATCGAATGCCGCGAGCGCGCTTGGGTGTTCCTGCACCCAGCGCGTGTGGCGCCGACTTCCCTCCAAGCGGTTCTCCGTGCGCACACCGGAAGCGACTGATTGCATGCCCGCGGGGTGCGTGAGCTCGAGATCCCACGTTGCCGGCTGCATGAACGCAGCCCGGGGATACCAATCACTCGTGCTTGGCAACCCGAGCCAGTCGTCCTCAAGCCGTTCGAGCATCTCGCCCCGATACTCGAATCGCAGCACCTTGGGCGCCCCGGGCTCGAGCGCCGGCGCCAGATGCACCCAGACGGCATTGCGGTCTTTTTCCTGATGGAACACCACGGGAGCATTGTCCAGCGTCACACGTCCCAGTCGTAGGTGTGGATGGAGCGCGAACGGCAGCCATTCGCATGAACGGTCCTTTGCCTCGACCGTCACATCGGCCGAGACCGAGGCCTTCAGATCGCTGCCGATCGCGACTTGCAGGTGATACGCCGTTGCCGCGAAAGGCGCTCGCACATCCGTGCGCGAGGTGTCCGGATCTCCCTCGCGTACCTGTCGGCTCACTACCTCGGTGGAGTTCAACCGCCACAGCCCGCGCCGATCATCCTTGGGCCGACGTTGGAGTTGAACGCCCTCGGTGGCGTAAGGGTCCACGATCAAATAGAGCGGTTCCTCCCGCGGCGTCCATGCGCTCGCCCAGAACAGGCCGGTGTCCGCATTCGCAAGCGTGAACGCCACTGCCAACGGACGCAGCACCTCGTTATCGCGATCAGTGAGATGGGGCTCGAGATCGCGCCACACGCGGTTCAATGTCCCCAGCGTTTCTGGCGCGAAGTGAAGCGAACTCTGCAACTCGTTCAGCGTGGTGTCCGCAAAGACCAACAACAGTTGGGTGAATGCCCGACGAACCGTGGTCCGACCGAACATGCGGCGCATCTGTTCGCGTTCCAGCGCACTCCGCGGCGTGTAACTGATGGAGCCGGTGCCTTGGAACGCGGCGGCGCATACGCGCCCTCCCAACGGTCGGGCGAGCGCCAACCGACCCTCCTCCAATACGATCGCCCCAGCGTCCCGTTGCAGGATGAGGCTCTGCACCCGCGCGACACTCAATGAGTCAAGACGCCACGAGGTCACCCCGCGGTGCAAGTCGGCCCAACTCACGAAGCTCGAGCGCGCCTGGGCCCGCGTCGCCGCGCAAGAGAGTACGAGTCCGATCAACAGCATGAGCACGCGTCGCATGGCTGCTCCTGGTCGTGGGAAGGGATGCCTTGCGCAGCGTGCCGCCGGTCCGGCGCGCCGTCAATCCCATCGCGAGCTGATGCCGGATCCTGAAAAGTCCATTAGGCTGGCGGTTCACCTGTTCCGCCTCGGGGGACCCGTATGGACTCTTCGCCACTCGACCCTGTGAACGACGCCCGTCCGTATTCGGGCGCGTGGGTGGACTACGGCGGGGCGGCACGGGCATGAGGCGCCTGCTCCCATTGGTGCTGCTCGCATTGCTCGCGATCACGCTTCTGCCCGGGCTGGCCGCCGTGGACGCCCTCGACTGGCGCGAAGCGCGCGATGCCGAGGTGGCCCGCGCCACCTCGGGCAGCCTGGAGTGGGTCGCGCCCTTGTACGCGAACGAGCCATGGTTCGAAAAGCCCCTGTTCGGCTACACCCACGAACTCGTGGCCACGCGGCTGTTACGATGGCTCGCACCCGGTGCGCCGAACGAGCTGACCGAGGCCGCCGTCTCGCGCGCAGTGCGCGCGGCGATCGCCGCCGCGCTTGCGCTGCTCACCGCGAGCATCGGGGCGCGGTGTTTCGGCATGCGAGGCGGATGGCTCGGTGGGTGCGCGCTGGCGAGCATGCTGGGGTTGCCGCTCGCGACCCGTTCCGACGGTGCACAACTACTCGCGACGCTGCTCGCCTGGCTCGGCATCGGCGCACTGCTCGACGTGGTACGCGGGCGAGCGGCGTTCCCGAACCTGACGCGTTTGTTCGCGTACCTGGCCTTCGGCCTCGCATTCGTGACCGCAGGGCCGATGCCGGCGCTATGGCCCTTGCTCGGGTTCGCGTTCTACTTCGCGCTGGCGCGACGCCAGGTGGGGTGGCGTGAGGTGCGCCCGCTGGGGGGCATCGCGATCATCGCGGGGGTCGCACTGCCGTGGTACGGCGTGATGACCGCGTTGTTCGGAGGTCAGTTCCTGGCACGGGTGCCGTGGTTCCCGTATGCCGCCGAAACCCGCGGGGCGTGGTTCACCGGCCCGTTGCTCGCGCTCTCGTTCACCGCAGTGCTGAGCTTCCCGTGGGCGTCGTTGCTCGGAGCCTCGCTTCGCGATGCGGCTATGCGGCTACGGTTCACCCGTCCGGTCGGAGCGCCCGACGCAACCGACGCGGACCACACTTCACACTTGGTGTTGGCTTTGATGTTCGCTGCCGTTGTGCCAGTCGCGCTCTACCCCGGCCCGCCACTCACTGCAGCGCTCCCCGCCCTGCCCGCCATGGCCCTGCTGTGTGGTCGCTTCCTGGATCGAGTGCTGGAGGGGGACGCGCACCCTTCGCATCTCACCGCTGCGACGCGGCTCGCAGCCCTGATGGGCACAGCGGCAGCGTTGCTCGGGCTCACCTTGGCGTCACAGTTGCGCGAAGCAGCGCCGAGCCTGCGCCTCCTCTCCGCGGCATTGTTCCTGGCGTGCTGGGCGCCATTGCTCGCCGACTTGCGCGGTGCGCGCCGTTTGGCAGCAGCGCTGTTCATGCTGCCCATGCTGGTCACCTCTCCGATCCTGTTCACACGGGTGATGCCGCAGTTGGAACCGTGGCTCAATACCCGAGAAGTGGTGATGGCACTGAACCACACAGCGCCCCCGAACGCGACCGTGCTCATGCCAGAAGAACCCCCGCCGTCGTTCCGGTTGCTGGCTCATCGCAATTTGGTCGTGACTTCGGCGCTGGGCCCTGCGGCCGCCACACTCGCGGCGCGCGACGGCCGCGTCTATGTGGTGTTCCGTCCGGCGCGCGAACGCGAGGTCGTGAAGGCATTGCGGGAACCGGTCGAAATCCTGTTACGCAGCCCCTCGCTTGTATTGGCTCGGGTGCTGCTGCCCACCACAGCACGCTGAAAACCGGCCCCTTATATCACTTCCGATTCTGTCCGCTGCAGTGCCGGCGAAGCGACTAGACTGTTGTCCATGCGACTTGATCCAGACCTTTGCTACCGCGCGTGGGTGACGCGCGACCGACGCTTTGACGGCCGCTTCTTCATGGGCGTCACGACCACTGGGATCTACTGCCGCCCGGGTTGCCCGGCGCGTCTGCCGGCGCGCCGCAATGTGCGCTTCTACCCCAGCGCGGCCGCGGCGGAAACCGAGGGATTCCGCCCCTGCCGACGCTGCCGCCCCGAAACCGCGCCGGGATCCGCCGCCGCACTGGGCACCCACGCGACCGTGGGACGGGCGCTGCGCTTGATCGAGGAGGGCGCGCTCGAGCAGGGTTCGGTCGAAAGGCTCGCCGCTCGTCTGGGCGTCACCGACCGCTGGCTGCGCGAGTTGTTCGCTCAACAACTCGGCGCTTCGCCGCTGGAGGTGGCGCAGACCCGTCGCGCGCACCTTGCCCGCCGCCTGCTGGATGAGACCGCATTGCCGCTCTCCCAGGTCGCGCTGGCATCGGGCTTCGCGGGCGAACGCCAACTGCGTCGCGCGTTACAGCGAACGTTCCACCGCAACGCCAGCGAGCTGCGCGGGAATGCGGCCACGCCCGAGGGCGCGGCGTTGACGCTATGGTTGCCCGCGCGCGAGCCGTTCGATGCTGCACCCATATTGCAGTTCCTTGGCAGTCGCGCGATTCCCGGGATCGAGGAAGTCGTGAACGATGTCTATCGGCGCACGATCGTGCTCGAGGGCACGCCGTGCGTGCTCGCGATCGCGCCGGACGCCACGCGCGGTGTTCGGCTGTCGCTCACCCCGCCAATCGCGCGGTCGCTGCCGCGCGTTGCCGCAAAGGTGGCGCGGTTGTTCGATCTGGACGCGGACGTCGGCGCGATCCGCAAGCACCTTTCAGGTGATCCGGTGCTCGCGCGCATGCTCAAGGCGGGGCCGGTCCGAGTCCCGGGTGCTTGGGACCCATTCGAGCTCGCCGTGCGCGCGATGCTCGGACAACAGGTTTCGGTCGCTGCCGCGCGGACCCTTGCCGCGCGTCTCGTGCAGGCGACAGGCGTCGCGCTGGATCGTCCCAGTGGCTCGCTCACGCACTGCTTCCCCACGGCCGAGGCGATTGCGGTAACGCCATTGTCGTTTCACGCGATGCCCCGAGCGCGCGCCCGGGCGCTCCAGGGGCTGGCTCGGGCCGTCGCAGATGGGGTCCTCGATCTGTCGATGCTGCGGGACCTGCAGCACGCCGTTGCCGAACTGACGGCGTTGCCGGGAATCGGTGATTGGACCGCGCAATATGTCGCGATGCGGGCACTTTCGGAGCCTGATGCATTCCCCGCCAGCGACCTGGGAGTGCGCAAGGCCCTCGCGCAAGCCGGTCGCATGCCCACCCCGAACGAAACCTTGCGCCGGGCCGAAAGCTGGCGGCCGTGGCGATCGTACGCTGTGTTCACGCTGTGGAGATCCCTGGCCGCACCTTTGCGGCGGAAAGGCTCATCATGATCCTCGACTTGACCGTCACCGCGACCCCCCTTGGACCGATCGCGTTGCATGCCCTGGGCGAGTGCCTCGTGGGCGTCACCCTGGACGGTAGCACCGCGCCGGACTCTGGCGTGGCGCGCCAGCTCGAACGTCATCTCGGGCCCTACACCACCCGCGCTCACGATGACGCGGCTGGCTCGGCCTCGCGACTGGCGCGCTACTTCGGGGGCGATTGGACAGCGTTGGAGGAGCAGCCGATACGGCTGTATGGCACCGAGTTCCAGTGCCGTATCTGGAACGCACTCCGCTCAATCCCGCGCGGCACCACTTGGACCTATGCACAACTTGCAGACCACATTGGGCGGCCCCGGGCGGTACGCGCCGCGGGCGCGGCCAATGGAGCGAATCCCGTGTCGCTGTTCGTGCCTTGTCACCGGGTCATTGCCGCCGACGGCACGCTATGGGGCTACGGTGGCGGGCTACCGCGCAAGGCTTGGTTGTTGCGCCACGAGGGTGCGCGCGGCGTTGCGAATCTTGAACAACAAGCCCTCTCGCTCACCTGAGTGGCGCGTGCATCATCTAGGATGGCTGCATGCGCATCCTCCATTGGTTCCGCAAGGACCTTCGCCTGGGCGATAACACCGCGCTGAGTGAAGCGTGCCGCGATGCCGGCGGCGACGTGGTGCCGTTCTACATGAGCGAGCCCGCGATTCTCGGACGGCCCGACATGGCGGCGGCGCGCGTTCGCTTCGTGCTGGAGTCCTTGGCTTCGCTGCGTGCCGACATCGAGGCGCTCGGTTCGAGCTTGGGGCTGGGGCACGGCGAGGCCGCCCAGGGCGTGGTGCGGGCTGCCCGCGCGGCGCGAGCCGACGCGGTTTATTGGAACGACGAATACGAACCGCAACTGCGCGCCCGCGATGATGCGGTCGAACATGCGCTTGTGGCCGCCGGGCACGGGGTCAGGCGCTTCCATGATCGGTTGTTGGCGCCGCCAGGGCTGGTCGCGACCGGTGCTGGAACCCCGTTCGTGGTGTACACGCCGTTCCGCCGCGCGTGCGAGAAGCACCCCCTCGCCGAGCCTCATCGCCGGGTCACCCGCTTGGCCCAGCATGGCCTGCCGCAACACGCGTTGGCCACGCTGGCCCAGTTGGGGTTTCCAGAAACCGCGGTTGCACCTTGGCCCGCGGGGGAAACAGCAGCGAATGCCCGGCTTGAACGGTTCCTCGACGGGATCGATGCCGCCACGAACGAAGGGCTCGCTGGCTACGACACCCATCGGGACTTCCCCGCCGTGCACGCGGTTTCCCGGCTCTCGGCCGACCTGCGCTTCGGCACCATCGGTATCCGTCAGGTGACCCAAGCCGCGCGGGCAGCAGCGCACGCGGTCCCCCGATTGGCGAAGGCGGTCGAGAAGTTCGTGAGCGAACTGCGTTGGCGGGATTTTTACGCGCAGGTGATGTTCCACCACCCGCACTGCGAGCGGGGGTGTTTCCGGCCCGAGTACGACGCACTGCCCTGGAGTGGCACACCGGAACAACTCGATGCGTGGAAGCAGGGTCGGACAGGTTATCCCATCGTGGATGCCGGCATGCGCGAGTTGCTCGCAACCGGCTTCATGCACAACCGCGTTCGCATGCTCGCGGCCAGCTTCCTCACGAAGGACCTGTTGATCGACTGGCGTCAGGGCGAACGGCACTTCATGCAACACTTGATTGATGGGGATCTGGCGAACAACAATGGCGGCTGGCAGTGGGCCGCGGGAACAGGCACCGATGCTGCGCCGTATTTTCGCATCTTCAATCCCGTGTCGCAGGGGCAACGTTTCGACGCCGATGGGGTATATGTCCGGCGTTGGATACCGGAGCTTTCCCGCCTGCCGGCCGCGAAACTGCATCGACCGTGGGAGGTCGGCCCGCTCGACCTTGCCGCATCGGGCGTGACACTGGGCGAGACTTACCCCTACCCGATCGTGGACCACTCCGCGCAGCGTGAACGCGCGCTCGCCATGTACGCCGCGGTGAAGGACCGATTGTGATGGATTCCGAACGCCCCCTGTTGGCGTGGTCGAGCGACCATCATGAGTTCGCGTTGCCCTTGGGCCATCCATTCCCGCTCGAGAAGTACCGACTCGTCCGCGAGCGCCTGCTCGCCGAGCGGGTGCTCGAGCCGGATTGGGTGTCGGCTTCGGAACCGGCACCCCGCGCCTGGCTCGCGCTCGCGCACGACGGTCAGTATCTGGACCGCACACTCGCTCAGGGTTGGACCGACACCGAGGTGCGCCGGCTGGGGCTGCCGTGGTCCGAGGCCCTGGTCCGGCGTGCGCGCGCTGCGGTCTACGGCACCGTCCTGGCCTCACGTGCTGCTCTCGTGCATGGCATCGCAGGCAATCTCGCTGGTGGCACCCACCACGCGTTCTTCGATCGCGGCGAGGCCTACTGTTTGTTCAATGACGTCGCGGTGAGTGTCGCATTGCTTCGACAGGAAGATCAGGCCCGCCGCCCGTTCGTGCTCGACCTCGATGTGCACCAAGGGAACGGAACCGCCGCCATGTTCGCGTCCGACCCCCGGGTCTATACGCTGAGCGTGCACGCGCGGCACAACTACCCCGGGCACAAGGAGACCAGCTCGCGCGACGTCGAGCTCGACGATGGGGTGGGCGATGACGAGGTGCTTGAGGCGCTCGAACGCCATGTTCCGGCGGCCCTCGATGCACATGAGCCGGATCTGGTCTTCTACCAAGCGGGCGTCGACGCCTTGCACACCGATCGGCTCGGACGACTCCGCATGACGCACGCCGGGCTCGCTGAGCGCGATCGGCGGGTGTTCGCTTGGTTGGAACAACGCAATCTGCCCGTGGTGGTGACGCTCGGCGGCGGGTATGGCCGCCCGATCGAGAGCACGGTCGAGGCGCATTGCAATGTCTGGCGAGCGGCGCGTGACGCGCGGCGCCGTCGAGCTGCCGTCGAGCCGTCCTGAGACCCCCCGACCACACTGTTCACACCCATCGCTGACCCTGAGGCACGCGTCGAGCATTTGGCCGCACCCTGCGGGCCTTGGACGCGAGCGGGTGGCGCCGCCCCCGTCGTGGGCGCATGTGTCCACGGCGTCGACACGCACTTTTCTCCTTGCAGAACAGGCACGGGGCGCGTAGAAAGCGACTGAGCCTCGCCCCCGGGGACACGAAGGGGGGTGAATCATATGAAGCAGGGTCGCATGCTCCTGCCATTCGCGCTCGCGGCGATGTTGTCCGCGACCGTGATGCCGGCCTCGCCCGCGCACGCCGCGGCGAAGAAGTCCGTGGCGGCTGGGACGAGCGCCAAGAAGGGCCACGCCTACCACCAGTTCACCGGGGTGGTGACGTCGTTCGACAAGGCCAGCCTCACGGTCGAGAAGACCGGAAAAGCACCAAAGACCATGGTCTTCTCACGCCACACCGAGATGAAGACCTCCGGTGAGCTCGAGAAGGACGCCCGCGTCACGGTGTATTACCGTGAAGAGGGTGGCAAGCCGGTGGCGCACAAGGTGGTGGTGAAGGCTGGATCGCTCGCCACGCGCTGACACGCGAGATAGGCGAGGGTCGGGCGTCCCGCGGGCGCCCGGCCCTTGCTGTGTCCGAGCGTGGCGTCCGCGCCACGGCTCGCTTAATCTGACGCCGTTCACATGCGCCGTTCGCCATGCAACGAAGGAGCCCTCCGAATGCGTCGCGCATCGGTTGTCATTGCTGTGCTCTTGTTGACGAGCCCTGCCCTCGCTTCAGGCCGACCCACCTCCCGAACAACGGCCGCGGCCCCGCGCCCGTTCACGCTCGAACACGCCCTCACCTCCAGGGGAATCACCGCCCCGGTCTGGTCGCACGACGGCCGGCGAATCGCCTTCGTGGTGAGTGCCTCCGACACCGCCGAGAACACCACGAACCAGGATGTCTGGGTGTACGACGTACGCACGAATGCAGCACGCGCGCTGACCCGCTCCCCCAAGAACGACTACGCGCCTCAGTTCTCGCCGACGGGCGACACGCTGGCGTTCCTCGCGGCGCGTGGCACCGGTGATGAGGTGAAGCCGGCGGTCTGGTTCCTACCCATGCAGGGGGGCGAACCATGGCCGCTGGGGACCTTTGCGGAATCCGTCGGGGAGATCCAGTGGTCACCCGATGGCTCCATGATCGCATTCACTATGCTCGATACGCTGAGCAAGCAGGCGCGGGAGTGGCGCAAGAAGAAATGGGATCACATCGTCGAGGGCGAGATTCCCCAGTACAACCACCTCTGGGTGATTGACCTGGCGAGCGGCAAGCAGCGGCGACTCACCTCCGGCGCGTACATGGTGGCGGCGCCCCGTTGGTCCCCGGACTCGCACAATCTCGCGTTCACCTGGAATCCCACGGGCGCAGTCGACGATGGCAATCTCTCGGATATCGCGGTCGTCTCGGCCACGGGCGGTCCGATCCTCAAGCTCGGCGCGCTCCCGGATGGCGATGCGAGTTGGTCGCCCGATTCCAAATGGATCGCCTGGGCAGGCACCTCGGACCGCAAGGTGTTCGTCGAGAAGACCGACTTGTGGGTGGTGCGCGCCAACGGCGGGAAACCCTCCAGGCTCACGGCAGGCTTCGATGAGGACGCACGCTCACCCGTCTGGAGTGTTGGTTCGGATTCGCTTTTCTTCACTTCAGCGCAGGGCGCCGCCAGTGCGCTGGTGTCGGTCGCGCGAACCGGCGGGCGGGTGATCGTGGGTCCTCCGCAACGCCACGAGATCCTGGGGCCGATGGTGATCTCGCAACAAGGGCGTGCCGCTTGGGTGCAGAACAGTTTCGACATGCCCAGCGAGTTATGGATCGCCGAGCATATGCAAGCACCGGGACGCCGCGTGACCGAAGTGAACGCTTCGATGCGCGGCCTCTCGTTGGGCGACACGCGCTCGATTCAGTGGACGAGTGACGATGGCACGAAGGTGGAGGGCATGCTCGTGCGTCCGCCTGGCGCGGCCAGCGGCAGCGCGCTCAAGACGCTCGTTCTCTTGCATGGCGGGCCCTACACCACTCGTTTCGGTTGGGGGTTCCAGCCCATGGCGCAGTACATGGCAGCGCATGGCTATCAGGTGTTCATGCCGAACTTCCGCTCGAGCGGTGGTTACGGCACGGCATTCATGGTGCGCAAGCGGGCCGATTGGGGCGGTCAGGACTGGCGGGATGTCCAGAGCGGCCTCGACAGCCTGATCGAGCGCGGGCTAGCCGACCCCAGCAAGCTCGGCGTGTTCGGCCACTCGTACGGCGGTTATCTCTCCGCCTGGGCCATCTCGCAGACCACGAGATTCGACGCCGCGGTGGTGAGCGCGGGAGCGGTCGACCTGGCGAATCTCTGGGGCCAGAGCGACACGCACCAGTACCGCGCCTTTGAGTTCAATGGCACTCCGGTGCAGACCTTCGAGCAGTGGCGACGGGCTTCGCCACTGGCCTATTACCAGAACGTCAAGACCCCGACGCTCGTCCTCAATGGCGAACTCGACCAGCGTGTGCCGAACTCGCAGGCACAACTCGACTATCAACTGCTCAGGTCCCTCGGCGTGCCCACCCAGTACGTGCGTTACCCGCGCGAACCGCACGGGATTCGCGAACCGCACCATCGCGCCGACTGGTTCGTGCGGCAACTCGCTTGGTTCGACGCGTACGTTCGATGAGCGGACGCGTTCCGCCTGCGGGCACCACCCGGGCGCTCGCCGCCCTGACGCGGCTCGAAGCGCTGCGACACGAGTTCGGATCGGCCACGCTCGCTCGTGAAAAGCGCGCATCACTCACACGACTCGCGCGCGCGAAGCTTCCCTCTGCGGCCGATGTCCTGCGCCTGCACGAACTGCTCGTGTTCATGCGCGCGTACCCCGACTCTGAGGGAATCCGCTCTCTCACCGAACGCCTTTTGCGCGGGTTCGCACACCGGCGCGACCTTGGCGCGCATCGCGCCGCGCTTGCCGATAGTGGAATCGCTGGAACCGACATTCATTTTCGTTTCTTCGCCGAAACCGCACGCTGGCTCGCGGGGCGTCACCCGATGCAGCTCTGTTATGACTGGGATGAATGGGAGGACGTGACCCGGCTCGAGGAGATGTTGCCGTTATTGGCCGTTCACGGCGAGACGCCCGGGCTGGATGAATACGACCTGGGCCTGCGTGGTTGGCTCGACCGCATGCGGGGCGATGTGGGCGATGCCGCGTGGGCCACCACGCGCCTCGCTGCCCGCGTTGAGGATCCGCTCCTGTTCGAGCGTCTGCACGATGGCATCGACGCCCCCATGAAACTCGCCTCAGCGCCCGGAACTCCCTCGCGCACGCTAGGGCGTTGGCCGGGGGGACGCATCGCAGCACAACGCACTCCGCTTCGGCGCGAGCGGCCCGAGCTACGCGAGGAATTGGCGCGACCGCCACGGTCGGTCATGGCCCTGTCCGTGATCGAAGGCCAGCGGATGGTGGATCTGGCCCGGGAAACCATGGTCACGCGCAGTCGTGACCTGGACGCATTCGCGTATGCAGATCCGCGGGATGTGCGGTGGGTGGACTGCGGCGACGGACTGGCGCTCGCCTGCATGGGGGTGCAGCCGGAGCGTCGACTCTTGCTCGAATCGGTGTACGGCATGCTCACGCTCAAGAATGGTGTTCCGATCGGCTATGTGCTCACCAGCGCGTTGTTCGGTTCAGCCGAGATCGCCTACAACGTCTTCGACACCTTCCGTGGTGCCGAGGCGGGCGCGGTGTATGGCCGCGTGCTCAGCACCACGCGGTTCCTGTTCGGCGTGGATAGCTTCACGATCTATCCCTACCAGTTGGGCGGGGCGGGCAACCATGAAGGGCTTGCCAGCGGAGCATGGTGGTTCTACCGCAAGCTGGGGTTCGAACCCAGGGCGCGAAGCGCCCGCACCCAGATGCACCGCGAAGAAACCCGCATGGCGCGCGACCCAGCCCATCGCTCCAGCCCGCGCACGCTGGCGATGCTGGGCGAGCACAATGTCTATTGGCACTTGGGAGAAGTCCGCGAGGATGTGATCGGGTCGTTGCCGCTGGCGAACCTTGGGCTCGCCATCACCGACCTGTTGGCGAAGCGATTCGCGCGGGACGGCAATCGCGGAGCGGCCACCTGCATCGCCGAAGCGCGCGAACGGTTGGGAGGCGGCCCGACCGTGAACTGGTCGCCCCAGGAGCGCCAGGCGTTCGAACGCTGGGCGCCGCTCGTCCTACTACTGCGCGGCATGGGGCGCTGGACGCCTGCCGACAGGCGTGCGCTGGTGGCCGTGATCCGCGCCAAAGGTGGAGCGAGGGAGAGCGACTTCGTGCGCCGGTTCGACGCGCACGCCCGGCTGCGATCGGCCCTGACGGCCCTGGCGACGGACTTCCGGGCCTGACCCGCCCCAGTCCTCACATGATGGTCTTGCCCAGTGCGCTCTGCGCGAGTTCTGCCGCGAGCACACCGGTCATGTTCTGCAAGTCGAGCACTGGATTCACCTCGACCAGGTCCATGGACACGATATTGGCGCGATCGTGGAACAGTTCCATGGCCAGATGCGCTTCGCGGTAACTGATACCGCCCCACACCGGCGTACCCGTGCCGGGCGCATCTTCGGGATCCACAACATCGAGGTCGAATGACAGGTGGATGCCCGCCGTGCCGTCGCTTGCGATCCGGATCGCCTCATCGAGCGTGTCCCGCATGCCACGCTCGTCCAAGTCGCGCATGGTGTAACACGTGACGCCACTCTTCTTGAGGAACTCGCGCTCTTTGGAATCGATGTCGCGGATTCCGATCAGCACCGTATTCCGTGCCTGCACCTTGGGGGAGCGGCCACCCAGTCGCACCAGATCCTTGTCGCCGTGGCCAAGACAGACAGCGAGTGACATCCCGTGGATATTGCCGCTCGGCGTGGTCTCGGGCGTGTTCGCATCCCCGTGCGCGTCGAACCAGATCAGGCCAAGGGCCTCGCCATGGCGCGCGAACCAGTTGGTCGAGCCCGCCACTGAACCGATTGCGATGCTGTGGTCGCCGCCGAGCACGAGCGGCATGCGGCCTTCCCCGAGGCAGCGATCCACAAGCTTCATGAGATCCTTGCACGCCGCGAGGATCGGCTTCTTGTATCGCAGCTTCCCGGTGCCCACCTTCTGAGTCTCGGGAATCATCACATCCAGATCGCCGTAGTCCTCGACCTTGTGACCGAGTTCCTCGAGTTTCTTCTCGAGGTCGGCGATACGGATCGCCGAGGGGCCCATGTCAACGCCACGGCGGCCTGCGCCGAGGTCGATGGGCACTCCGATGACGCCGATGTTGCGCTTTCGCTTGGCCATGAGGCCAAGCTATCACCCGCCCCGCGCGGGCAGCAACTGCGGCGCCCATCCGCCCAGTAGGGGCCGATCGCTACCTGGGCGTACCCTGTCGCGGTTGACTTCGGCCCCCTCCGAGTCGAACCTCGTGAGTGTGAAGAATTTTCGCGGCACTCGTACCCCCGCTCTGCTGGCGACGCTGCTCCTGCTGGGAGCCAGTGGCCGCGTGGACGAAGCGCGCCTCGCATCACCTCCTCGATCACCGCGATTCGCACCGCCAACCTCGGGTGTGCTCCTGGCCGAGGACTTCTCGGCCATGGCGATCGCTCGGTCATGGCACCCGGATCGCGAAGGAGTCTGGACCGTCTCGCGGGGAATGTTGCGCGCCGACCTGCCCGATGTGAAGCAACTGCGTTCGCTCATCCGCGCGGGCGACTCCACCTGGACCGACTACGCCGTCGATATCGATGTCTGCATGATGCGCGGGGTCGACAAGGGTGTGATCGTCCGCCTCGAAGGCGAGTCCGGAATCGGAGTGGACTTGCGCAGCGGCTCCTATCAGGACGTCGTCATGTATCTGCGTGAATGGCCCATGGGCAAGGCCCAGGCGACGAACGCGAACGGCGCGTGGAACCACCTGCGTGTTGAGATCCGGAGCAATCGTGTGCGCGTGTCGGTCAACGGGGAGATTCGCCTCGAGCGCCACGATCGCCGCAATGCGCGTCCGCGTGGCGGGATCGCGCTGCCGGCGTATACGGGCGGGGTGGGCCAATGCACCACCTACTACGACAATGTGGTGGTGACGAGACTGGACTGAGCCGCGCTCAGTGTCGGGACAGCGGCACGGTGGACCCGAGCCATTTGCCCGTGTCCATGTGGCTATCGCCGACGAGCAGTGTGTCCGCTGGCCCACGCGCTCCCCGCGGTAGCCGGATGGCGAACTCACCCCAGGTCTGGGTGTAATCGGCCGAGTTCGTGAAAGTATCGCGCGGCGCCGCGCCGCGGATGTGGATCTCCACATTGGCCTCGAATGGACGGCCGTAGCCTTCGATTGCAAGGGTATCCGAGTCGTCTCCCGGGCGCGGCCACAGCAGCACAGTCGAGGAGCCCTTGTCCGCGACCGCCGGGAGCGCGACACCCCCGCGACGCAGATGCACCGTGAGCGGGGCTTCCCCCTCGCCGAATGCCGCACGCACGCTTGCAGGCTGGGCCAAATGCAGGTCGAGCGCCATCGAACCATCCAATCGGCGCACCACGAAAGCTCGTGAGACCAACCCCGATTCGAAGGTCTTGTCCGTGAAGGACCACTTGGTCACGGTGATCGGCAGTTGGATGCGCAGCACCCGCACCTCGGGGCGGAACACCACGCTGCTCCCGGCGGGATGCCCGACGGGCGCTCCCGAGGCGTTCTCGAACGACACGATGATCGTGGTGACACTGTCGGAATGCAGGCTCGCGATTCCCGAGATGCTGACCTCGCCGGAGTCGCCTTCGGCCGCCAGCGCGACCGGGCCAGAGCGCACCCATCCGTCCGCACTGACGTGAGTGTCTGAAGGAGCCTTGTCTTCGCGACGCGGCGCGGAGCAACCCGCGAGCACCACAAGGAGCACCAGCACGGACCACAATGGAATCTTCATCTGCGTCTTCCCCCCAGCAGCCGAAGGCCATTCAGGATGACAATGACGGTGCTGCCTTCATGACCGGAGACGGCCACGGGCAGTTTGAGCGCTCCGAACGGTGTGTGTTGTCCCACGAACACCCAGGCCACGAGCGTCAGCATGACGCCGGTGGCGATGATCAGATTCTGTTGCACCACCGCCCGAGCGCGCCGGGCCAGGCCGAGTGCGTAGGGCAGCGAACGCAGGTCGTCGGCCATGAGCACGACATCGGCACTCTCCATCGCAGCATCGCTGCCGATGCCTCCCATGGCGATTCCGACGCTCGCACGGGACAGCGCCGGCGCGTCGTTGACGCCGTCCCCGATCATCGCCACGGGTCCATACTTCGCTTCGAGTTCGCCGATGAGGCGCACCTTGTCCTCGGGCATGAGCTGGCCATGCTGCTCGTCGACGCCGGTGCGCCGCGCGATCGCTTGCACGGTCTGGTGGCTGTCACCCGACAAAAGGGCCAAATGCTGCACCCCTTCCCCACGCAGTTCCATGAGCGTCGAAGCGGCGGTCGCGCGCAACTGATCCGCGGCTGCGATCACCCCCCAACGGCCATCACGATGCACGATCATGGCCGTCTTGGCATCGCCATTGAATGTGTTCACCCGTTCGAGCGCCGCGGCAGGCGCCGGCCGGCCCAGCATCACGAACAGGTCGGGCGTGCCCACCTCGATGCTCACGCCACGGTGGACGGCCACCAAGCCCTTGCCCATTTGATTCGTCAACGCCTCGGCTGCTTCGACCACCAGGCCGCGTGATTCGGCTGCACGTACGACCGCCTGAGCGAGCGGGTGTTGGGACCGTTTCTCCGCCGAGGCCGCCCAGTCCAGAAGTTCGGTCTCGGTCACGCCATCGAGCGGCGCCACATCGGTGACTTCGAACCGTCCGTGCGTGAGCGTCCCGGTCTTATCGAATGCCACGACCTTCACGCGCCCCAACGCCTCGATGTAGGCCCCGCCTTTGAACAGGATTCCGTTGCGCGCAGCATTCGCGATGGCCGAGAGGATGGTCGCCGGCGTGGCGATCACCAACGCGCACGGGGATGCGACCACAAGGAGCGTCATGGCGCGATAGAACGAGGTGTTCCAATCCGCGCCCATCAAGAACGGCGGCACGAACAGCATGAGTGCCGATCCGAAGATGACGACGATGGTGTAGTAACGCCCTACCCAGTCCGCCATCTCCTCGGTCTTGGACTTCTGTGCCTGCGCCTGTTCCACCAACTGCACGATACGAGCGAGCGCGGTGTCCCCCGCCGCGCGTGTGGCCGTGATCTCGAGTGCGCCCTGCTGATTGAGCGTTCCCGCGAAAACCATGTCGTTGACGTTCTTCTCGACCGGCACGGATTCACCGGTCAGACTGGACTGGTCGATCAGCGAGGCGCCCAGCGTCACCACCCCGTCCACCGGTAAGGCCTCGCCGGGTTTGACGATACAAACCTCTCCGATCCGCACGGATTCTGCTTCGACCTCGAACTCGCGGCCGTCGCGGCGCACCAGCGCCCGAGCGGGGCGAAGTTTGAGCAGCGCGTGCAGGGCGTGGCGCGTCCGCCCCAAGGTGTAAACCTCGAGCGTGTTGCTCAAGGAGAACAGGAACATCAGGACCGCCGCCTCGGGCAGATAGCGCAGATGGTCGATCGAGCCTGCGCCGACTGCGGCCAGGATCATCAACAGGTTCACGTCGAACCGGAACCTCGCCAGCGATTCGATGGTCCCCTTTGCGGCGAACCATCCGCCGCTCACAGCTGCCATGATATACGCCGCATGGCGCGACCACGCCGGGAAGCTCGTGCGTTCGAGCGCCATGCCGCTGATCAACAGGACGAGGCACACACCGGTGAGGATGACCATGGCGCGGCCCTCGCTCGCCTTCTCCTGTTCCTCCGGAGTATTGCGAGCGCCCCAGGGCTTGGTGGCCAGCGGTCGCACCACCTCGGCGACGTCGTGAGGCTCGTTGCGACGCGACAGCCGAACACGTCCCGCGGTCGCCGAGGCGTCGAACTCCGGTTGATCTTCTGGCTGCAGGTGGCCCAAGCGCAGGGCGCATTCCGAGCATGCCTCAAGACTGTCGCGCTTCTCGCAAACGGTGACGCGCTCGGCGAATACTGACCCCACCTCCGCGGCGAGGATGTCGAGTTCCTCGGGCGTGAGCTTGGTGGGCTCGTACCGCACGCGCAAAGTGGACTCACGGAAGTCCGCCTCGAGCGTGACGACTCCGGGTTGGGCGCGCAGGCGATCGGCCAGGATCTCGAGACAGCCTGCGTCCCCGGGTGGGATTGGAGGGTGGGTTGGACGCAGCGTTGGCGCGGGGCTATGGCCCTGATGCAAGAGGCGGGTCATCACCCTGGCAGGATACACCGGGCCAGCGCCGAAGGCCTATCCTCGCACCTTCACCACGGCCCGCGTCCAGTGCCCACCGTCCGCGCCCAGTCGCACGAAGTAAACCCCGGCTCCTGCCACGCCTCCGTCACCGCGGCGACCATCCCACGTCATGCGTTGCACTCCAGCGCTCTGCCGCACACCGCGCGCCAGGACACGCACTTCGCGGCCGAGCACGTCGAAGACCACCAACTCCACTTCACTCGCGCGGACGAGCGTGAACTCCAGTTCAGTCGAATGCGAGAACGGATTGGGGCGCGCACCGCGCAACCCACTTGCCAACGCGATCTCGGGTCCCACGGCAACATTGCCCGGCGTTGATGCGGGGTTCGCAGGGTCGCTCCGCGCCAGGAGTTCGTCCGCATCGAGGAACCCATCCCGATCGCGATCCACGCCGAAGCGCAATCCACTTCCCACCGGTACGCCCATGACGGTGAGTTCGGCGCCCGTTCCTGCGAGCGCGGTCAACTGGGCCGTGCTCCATGCCGCTTCGCTCGCCAGGTCCGATTGCCATTGTCCGCTGCCGATGTGGCGCCAGCCGCGAGCGGAACCTGCCATGCGCCCCTTGGCGATCAAATCGCAGTTTCCCGCGGTGGACTGCAGCACCAGCGTGTCGAGCCGCGCGAGCACGGCAGACAGGGAACGATTCGTGCTGTCCAAAGTGACGACCGCTCCTACTGCGGGCGCCATGCCGGTGTTGAAAGAGAGCAGGAATGCTTCGAGGTCACGCCGAGAGTTGTCCGCAGCCGTGGCGGAGCCCGCGAACGTGAACACGGGCAGACGCAGGAAGGTCACAAGATTGTCGAAGGCGCCATCGTGGGCGAATCCGAACCCCCGCTTGCTCACGACGCCGGTGGTATCCCGGAAGCCCCTCTTCGTGTACAAGTTCCGCAGATGCGGGACCTTCATATCCTGAGCTGCGCGCAGCGCGACGCCGCTGATCAGCACGTTCGAGCCGCCATCTGCAGGCAAGTGGCACTGCGCGCAGCGCAAGGTCCCGTCGACCGGAGTGTCGGTGAAGAACGTCGCGCCGCGCACCGCGCTGGGCTGGCCCGGGGGTGCGTCGCGTAGCGTGTTATCGAGAAAGCGATTCGGATTGGGCGGAAAGCGCAGCGCGCTGGCGAACGCACTGAACGCGACGAACTCGGAATCCGCCAACACTGCATTGCGTCCCAAGAGCGAGACGAAAGCCGGTTGGAACGCGTTCAGGTCATTCCGATCCCCACGCCAATGCAACAAGCCAGGGCGCATGGAGCGCAGGGTCTGCGTGACCATGGGCCCTTTCATCGGATGGAACCCCACCAGTAAGGGATCCACTTGGCCGGGTGGTTTTGCCCCAAAAGTGCCGCGTGGATCACCCAGGTCCCACGCGACCTGGTCCATGTCCCCGAAGAGATGGCAGCTCGCGCACGATTGATCGCCATGTCCCGAAGTGCGACCCCCATAGAACCAGCGCCGCCCGTTCACGACCTCATCCGGCGTGGGATCGAATCCCAGCGAGGTGACCGCAGCGCTCTTCAACGATCCCGCATCGAGTGTCTGCAATTCGCCGCGGAAACGCCCGAGCACATAGACGCGTGGGCGTGCCGGGTCCGCCAATACGCCGCTGGGCCCTTCGACCACGGGAACGCGCGCCCGCAATATCCCCGATGCCTGCACG
Organism: Candidatus Eiseniibacteriota bacterium; assembly: GCA_039917105.1. Classification (GTDB taxonomy): domain Bacteria; phylum Eisenbacteria; class RBG-16-71-46; order RBG-16-71-46; family RBG-16-71-46; genus CAIXRL01. The sequence goes on from JBDSKE010000251.1 coordinate 57,695, forward strand.
ACCGCGAGTCGCGCGGTCGCCATGGAAGTGACATACAGCGACTGCCCATCGGGCGCCCAGTCCACCCCGGTGGGCATGCCGATCGCAGAATCCGCCTCACTGGCCGGTCCCGGCGTGACCGCGTAGTTGATGTGGGGATCGAGGTTCACGAGCGTGGCGGGTCCGCTCGTCGGCACCAGGCTGAGTCGCGTGTCCACGACGTGCCCACGCAGGTTGGGCTCGAACCGAACCGCGTTGCGCGCTTCGGTTCCTGAGGTGGCGAATGCGCCGGACACGGGGTCGACCGCGAGCCCAAGATTGGTCGCGGCGAGGTCCGTGACTGTGCGGTTGATCACGCGAGTGTTGGCGTCGATCCGGGCAACATCCACTTCGGAGAGCGAATAACGGATCTTGCTGTTCCACAGGTGTCCCGACTCATCCCGCCAGTTCCCCTGCCCGTCCTGCTTCGCGATGAGCCCGGTGCGCGGCGCGGGCGGCAGACTCGGGCTCATGGAGGGCTGCGGCGGCGGCAACGAGTCCCCTGCTTCAGACTCAGACAGGATCGTGGTGCGATTTCCCGAGGAGAGCACGGCAACGAACACCTGTTGGCCGTCGGCGCTGCGCGCCAATGCTCGCGGTTGCCTGCCCGGGATGGCCACGCGTGATGGCGCTGCGGAAAGGTTTGCGGGGTCGTACACCATCACCGCATCATCGCCGCTCACGCTCACGAACGCCCGTTCCGGCGTGCCAGCGAACACCACATCGGCCGGCTCATCGCCCACATGCAACGTTGCGCGCACATGCATGGTGTTGAGGTCCACGATGCTCACCGCGTCCGAGAGTTGGTTCACGACCCACGCTTCGGTGTTCGAGCGTGCGCACACCGACACCGGCTCCAGCCCCACGGGCACGAATCCCACCCGCATGGGGACAGGTCCCGTCAGATCGAACACCGTCAGGCTGCCATCGGGAGTGTTCACCGCAAGCAAGCGCGTACCATCGGGCGTCAGCGCGAGCGGATGCACATGCGACGTCTCGAAGTGCACGAAGTCGGTGCTCGCCTGCTGTCGCGACAAGAGCTGCGTCGGCAGGAACGCAAGGCCCGCAACCAAGAGGAGCAGCAAGTAGAGGTAGGGGGAACGACGCATGCAAGCTCCTGATGGGCACCCAGTCCATGAGTCGTGAGGACTTGGAGTGTAATGGGTGGGTGGGCCTGCCCGCCATGGAAAAACCACCGGGCTGAGCAGGGGAGCTGATGGATTGGGTAGAATGTCCCAATCGACCGGACAACTCACTGCCCCCTCGGCCCCCGACCTCTTAAGGATACGACCCGTGCCCGACACCACCCCGCCCCTCTCGCAGTCCGTGCCACGCGAGCTCGTGGCCGAGCTGATCGCGATTGCCCGGTCCTCGGGCGCGCACTTCGCGGACGTCTTCGCCGAGCACACCGTGCTGCGCGGATTTGCATTCGACGAGGGTCGCTTGAAGACCGGTTCGTATTCGGTGCTGAACGGCGTCGGCGTGCGCGCCATCGTGGACGGGCAGACGGGGTACGCGTATGCCGATGGATTCGCACCCGCCGACCTGCGCGAGGCCGCGCGCGTTGCGGCGCGCATCGCGCGGGACGGCGCGGCGGGTGGCGCACCGACGGCGTTCCGCGTGGTCGATGCCCCTGCACCATTCACCCTACGCGAACCCGCGCCACTCGGGCTCGATGAAGCGAAGCAGGTCGAAATGCTTCGTCGCGCTGATGCCGCCGCGCGCGGACACGATGGCCGCGTGCGCGAAGTGAGTGTCTCCTTGGCCAGTTCGGCCAAGCGTTTCATGATTGCGAACAGCGAGGGGCTGTGGGCCGAGGATGCCACGTATCTGTCGCGCTTGGTCGTGAGCGCGCTGGCACTCGAGGGCGACCAGCGCCAGGAAGGCTTCGCGGCAGCCGGCGGCAGCGTCGAGGCGTCGTACTACGAGCGCGAGCGCACCCCGGAGTCCGTGGCCTTGGAAGCGGCCTCGAGCGCGGTGCTTCTGTTGTCGGCACGCGAGCCTGAGGCCGGTTCGTACCCGGTGGTCGTGTGCAACGGCTGGGGTGGTGTCATGGTGCACGAGTGCTTCGGTCACAGTATGGAAGGCGACACCATCCGCAAGAAGTCGTCGATCCGCGCCACACAGCGGGGCCAACAGGTGGCGGCCAAGGGCGTGACCATCGTGGATTCCGGGCTGATACCCCATTCGCGCGGCTCATTCCGCGTGGACGACGAAGGTACACCGGCGCAGCGCACGGTACTCGTCGAGGACGGCATCCTCGTGGGCTACCTGTGGGACCGACTGAACGCGGTGCTCACGGGCAATGCGCTCACGGGAAATGGCCGACGCGCGTCGTACCGCGACTACCCCCTTTGCCGGATGACGAACACCTACATCGAACCGGGCGGGCAGACGCCCGAGGAGTTGATTGCCTCGGTGCAGCGCGGACTTTTCTGTAAGCGCCTGGGCGGCGGCTCCGTGAGCCCAGCGGATGGAAATTTCTCATTCCAAGTGACCGAAGCGTGGCGCATCGAGAACGGCAAGCTCACGCACCCGGTGCGCAACGCGACACTCGCGGGCAATGGCAATGACGCGATGCTGCGGATCGACGGTATCGCGAACGACCTGATGATCGACGGCACCACGGGCTCATGTGGCAAGGATGGCCAGTGGAAGCCAGTCGGCGTGGGTCAGCCCACGGTACGGTTCAGTGGCATCAACGTTGGAGGGACGGCAGTATGACCACTCGCCACCTTCCTCCCGAACAACTCCTCGCGCATGCGACCCGCGCCCTGGAGTGCGCCAGCGCTGCCGGAGCAGCCCATGCGGATGCCTGCGCCGAGGCCTCACGCGCCTTCACCGTGCGCGTGCACGGCGGAACCATCGAGACCCTGAAGCAGAGCGGCACGCTTGGCCTGGGACTGCGCGTGATCGTGGGCGACGCCGTGGGCTTTGCGAGCGGCACCGACCTCTCCCCCGCGGGGCTCGAGGATCTCGCGCATCGCGCAGTCGCACTTGCACGATTCGCCACGCCCGATTCCGCCAACGGCACGCCCACTCGCGCCGAGGCGGGCGAGGATTTCGTGGGAGATCTCGAGTTGTTCGATGAGCACGCGCTCGAACTGTCGCCCAATGCCAAGATCGCGATGGCGCTCGAACTCGAACGAATCGCGCTCGGGGTGGACACGCGCATCACGCGTTGCGATGGCTCGGCGGTGAGCAGTTCCGGTGGCTCGTTCGCGATCGCCAACTCCAACGGCATCGCGCGCGCGTGGGAAGGCACCAGCGTGAGCGCGTGGGTCGTGGCGTTGGCCGAGGATGGACCAAAGCAGCAGACGGGCGTGTATGGCATGACCAAGCGCCACCTGGCCGACCTCCCGAGTATGGAATCGCTGGCGCGGGAAGCCGGGCGACGGGCCGTGGCGCGTATCGGAGCACGCAGCGTGCCCTCGGCGCGGGTTCCGGTACTGATGCATCCTGAAATCGCGGCCAGTTGGATCAGCGAGATGTATGAAGCATTCAGCGGCGAGGCCGTGCTCAAGAAGAGCTCGTGGCTCACCGACAAACTCGGCGAGATGGTGGCCTCGCCGAAGTTCTCGTTGATCGATGACGGCACCCGGGCGCGGGGGCTCGGAACCTCGCCCTACGATGGGGAGGGGCTCCGCACGCGGCGCAATCTGCTCATCGATCGCGGGCGTTGCGCTTCGTTCGCATATGACCATTACCACGCGCGCCGTGCGAACAGCTCGCCCACGGGCAATGGCATCCGCGGATTCGCGGGCACGCCGGGAATCGGTTTCCACAACTTGTTCGTCGAGAACGGTTCCACCTCGCCCCAGGCTTTGTTGCGCCAGTTGGACAAGGGCTTCTATTACGATGATCAAGGTTCGTTCGGGTTCAACCCGGTGACCGGCGACTACTCTTACCAAGCGCAGGGTTTCTGGGTGGAGCATGGCGAGAAAGCGTTCCCGGTCGACGGCGTGACCATTGCTGGCAACTCGCTCGAGATGCTGCGCCACATTGTGGCGGTAGGCGATGACCTCGAATGGAAGGGCAGCATCGCGTGTCCCACGCTGTTGATCGAGTCGATGACCGTGAGCGGGGCCTAGGGTCGCCTCGGCGCCCCTACGAATTGCGGTAGGTGCTCACCAAAGCCACACCGCGCCGCGGCGAGGGGTCGAACGGCTTGGCATGCCCCAGCCGCACAAGCAACACGGGATCCTCGCCGGTCGCGCCAAAGCGTTTGGCCAGTGGCGCCCGATGGCGCTCGGATTCGATGGGCGCTGACAGGGGTTGCTGGGCGATGCCCAGTGTCGCCGCCTTGAGCGCCAAGCGCTCGTAGGTCTGACCCGCCACCACCCAACCCGCGTCGCTGGGACGCGGCAACGTGACGAGTGCGAGCGCGCCCGAACTGCGAATGGCATCCCGTACATCATGCGCGGCACCCTTGCTTCCCCACTCGAAGAAACGACTACCCGGCCGCAACGCGCGTCCCGCCAACCAGCGAGTCGGACCCGCCAGACCCAAGCGCCCGACGCTCACCCCATCACCGCGCCGATGGGCGTCGTCGTCGGAGGTGCGCATCCATCGCACCCGCTCGGATTGTGCGCGGCGTTCCTGGGACCTGGCCCGCGACGCCTCTTCCACCAGGTCGGCCACACGCGCGATCTCGGCGCGATCCTCGAGCCAGTGCACTCGCACATCGTCGCCAGCCTGGGCAAGGAGTTGTCCGCGATTCTGCATGGTGATTGCACGGCCGTCGTATGCACGCGGGTTGGTGCGGCGCTCGGTCAGGGCGTGGAACAACACCCGGTCCCGGCGTTGATCGGCGGAAGTCCATGATACGCGCGCCACCACAAGTGGTGCTCCGGGCCGCGACGTGAGTCCCCACGGCAGATACTGTGCCGTGGGTTGCAGGCCCCATGCGCGGGCGGCGATCAGCATATTCTCCAAGGCGCATCCCAAAGACATCTGCGCGAAGCGTTGGTCGGGGTCGCAAGCGGTGAGGACTCGAGTCGGGTCGAGCGTGATCCGCACGTCCGAGCCTTCGACCTCGAAGCGCCACGGTTGCGAGTTCCAGAAGCTGGGAGCCATGACCGAAGCGCCAATGAGTGATCGCGCCTGCTCGAGCGTCCCCCCGGGCAACACTTCGGAGAGCGTCCATGGCTGAAGCATGGGGGTCGAGCGCGCCAGGCGCCGAGCCCAGGCGGAATGAGGCTGAAGCGCGCTGTAGGCGGCCGCGCCACCCAGCATGATCAAGAAGCGGCGGCGATCGAGTGTCGCGGTCACGAACTCGGTCCTGGATTCGGATGGACCTTTGCGGTGACGCGGATCGGCTTCCATGGGGCGCCACGGTGGCGCAATGGCACGGGGCGCGTCAATAACAGCCTCCTTCGGCCCTCGGTAGTCGTGCCCTGGCCGCCCCTCGCCCGCCGTGTCGGCCCGCCCCGCACCCGGTTGCGTCGCAGTGGGATGCCCCCCTAGCGTTACGTCCATGCTGCCCGCCCGCTTCCTCACCGACGCCTCGCTCGACCGGCTCGCCCGTTGGCTCCGGTTCCTGGGATACGATGTTCTCACGCATCGCGGAGCGCGCCTCGAAGAGCTGTTCGAGCTGGCCGCACGCGACGGCCGCACCGTCCTTACGCAGAGCCCGCGGCACCCCAAGCGTTATGCGGATATTCCAGCAATGCAGGTTCCTCGCGATGACGACGCCCTCGCGCTGCGACGGATCGTCGCGGCACACGAAGCCACCACGGCGCCATTCACGCGGTGTCCGATCTGCAATGACGCGCTCATGGAAAGAAGCGCCTTCGAGGCCCGCGGCGAAGTCCCGGGGCGCGTCACTCGCGGGGGCTCACCGCTGCGTTACTGCCCCTCGTGCAGCAAATGGTTCTGGGTTGGCAGCCATGTGGCGCGCATCATCGCCTGGCTGGAGGACGCTCTTGGGCGGAGCATCGGGATTCCCCTGAATGAACCGCCCGGCCCCCCGAATTCCCTGAAATAGGGGTTCAAGCGGCCCCGCCGGTCCAGAACCCCCAAAAAAACCTCGCGGGCAGCCCATTCCCCAGTTGCAGAAGGGTGTCGGAATCCGCGACACTATGCCTGCGAGTGGATGACTGGTGCAGGTATCGGACCCGGAGAGACGTGGGGAGTGGTCCGCACCCGCCCAACATGCCTCGTGATTTCCAAGACGCCGAGCGACGACGGCCGACCTCCGTCCCGCCCGGCGTTCTTGTTGCCCGAGCAGCTTGTCTGCTCGCTGCGATTGCAGCCGGGGTCGGCCAAGCACCCGGTGAGTGCGTGCTAGACTTCCGTGCAGCAGCCTCCGACCGCTCGTCTCCCCCATCTTCCCACGGGCCGCATGGATCTTTCGGTCGTCGTCGTCACCTATAACTCCCACGAGCACATCCTCGAGTGCCTGCGCTCACTCGAGCCAGCCGCCGCTGGGCTGACGATGGAATGTGTGGTGGTGGACAACGCCTCGGCCGACGACACGGCTGGGCTGGTGCGAAGCTCCGCCCCAGGCGCACGGGTGATCGATTCCGGCGATAATCTTGGGTACGCGAAAGCCGTCAATCTCGGCACCCGGGCAACGACAGGCGAGTTCGTGCTCGTGCTGAACCCGGACTGCATACTGCGCCCGGGCTCGCTTGCGCCACTTCACACATGGATGCGCGCTCACCCACGCTGCGCCATCGCCGGACCGCGCATCGTGGGCCCCGATGGCGTACCCGAGTTGAGCGGCCGCAGTTTCCCGGGACCCGCCACGTTCCTGTTCAACCGCTATTCCCTGCCCAGCTTGCTCTGGCCGGCCAACCCGTGGTCCCGGGCCTATCTGCTTTCGGACTGGGACCGCAGCACGGACCGTTCGGTGGATTGGATCTCGGGCTCGTGCATGCTGGTCCGTCGAGCCGCGATCGACCAGGTGGGGGGCATGGATCCGGCGTTCTTCATGTTCAACGAGGACGTCGACTGGTGCCGGTGCATGAAGCGCGCGGGCTGGTCGGTGGATTATGTGGCGGCGTCCGAAGTGATGCATCACATCGGCGCGAGCCGCCAGCACACCTCGCCGCGCGTCATCTTGGAGCGCCACCGCGGCATGATCCATTATTACCGCAAGCACCACTCGCTCCCCAGGCCGCTCGACCTGTTCGCGGCGGCGTTCATCATGCTGCGCGCCCGGATCATGCTGCTCGTGAACGAGACGCGCCGCTGATGCCCTACTCGCTCTCGATCGCATTGGCCGCGGCGGTCATCGCCTGGGGGCTCACGCCGCTCGCGCGCCGGCTGGCATTGCGTCTTGGCGCGATCGACATACCCGACGCGCGTCGCATCCACACGACCCCCATGCCGCGATTCGGCGGCCTGGCGATCGCCGCCGGCGTTCTGATGGTGGCATGGATCGCACGGTTGCTACCCGGCCCGGCCGCGGCGCTCGACCCGCGCCCGCTGCTCGGCCTGACACTCGCTTCGCTCCCCATCCTGACGCTCGGCATGGCCGATGACCGTTGGAGCGTGAGCCCGTGGGTCAAACTCTCGGTCCAGACCTGCGCCGCGCTGACACTGACCCTGTTCGGCTTCGGGGTGCCGATCCTGACCAATCCATTCGGCCCCTCGTTCGAGACCGGGCTGCTCAGCGCACCGCTCACCGTGCTGTGGGTGCTGACGGTCACGAACGCCATCAACCTGATCGACGGCCTGGATGGCCTTGCCTCAGGTGTTGTGGCGATCGCCTGCGCGGCACTGTGGTTGGTGGGGCGCTTGCATGGTGATTTCTATGTGATGTTCCTGGCCTCACTGGTGTTGGGAGCGTGTGTGGGATTCCTGCGCTGGAACTTCCCGCCGGCGAAGGTGTTCATGGGGGACACGGGCAGCCAGTTCCTGGGCCTGATGTTGTCGGCGCTGTCGCTGTTGGAGAACCGCAAGGGAACCGCTGCGGTGACGCTGCTGCTTCCCTTGGTCGCGCTCGGGTTGCCCCTGGCCGATAGCACGCTGGCGTTCGCGCGCCGCATGCTGAGTGGAGCGCATGTGTTCCGCGGTGACACCGGGCACATCCACCATCGCTTTCTCGATATCGGCCTGAACACGCGTCAGGCGCTGTTCGCTTTATGGACCCTGTGCGCCGTGTTCGGCGGTCTCGCCGTGCTTTTGACATGGCTGCCCCGCGTCTACGCCGTACTCATCGCCACGGTCGCGGCGGTGCTGTTGGTGCTGATGCTCGAGGTCCTGCACGTGGCGCGGGTGCGCCGCACGTCGCGGGAAGCGATCGCGAGGCGCACGCCACGCCGGCACTGAGCGCGGCTACTCGGGAACCGGCACCAGGTCCACATCGAGGGCCGCGGCGCCCTGACGTTCGCGCGCGGCGGCGGTGACCAGTGCCTGCATCCGATCGAGGCGCCCCGCGTCGCGGGTCGTCGACAATCGCAGCACCTGCACGAGCACGGTGCGATGCCGCCCGCCGACTGTCGCGCGCAAAGCCACCAGGTCGCCATCCTCGACGTAACGCGATACGATCACATGCCCCGGCTGCCCCGCGAACATGGAACGGACCACGAGCTTGATGCCTCGGCGCGAATCGCGACGGTCGAGCACGAAGCCATCTCCTTCGCGTGTGCGAACGGCGATCGGAATGCCCTGGCCATGCATGAGCCCTGCGACGAGCGTGGGCCTGGGCGCGCCCCCGATGCGCGACGCCCACCCGCGTGCCGCAGCGGCTGCTGCGAGGTCCTCACCCAAGGCGCGCTCGATGCGCACACCGGTTCCGCCAAGCGCCGTGGAGACTTCGTCGAGCACCGTGATCGCGGTGACCGCCTCGAGGATGGGATCGTCGAGCCCACCGTCCTCGCCCGAATGCCCGGCATAACATGGGCCCGCCATGGTGCAAGCGTTGCCGAACGCCAGGCACACCTGCGCCCCCTCGCTTGCGGAAAGACAGGCGAAGTTCGAACCGCATTGGCGGCACGCCGCCCCGGCCGGGGTCGTGCCACCGAGTTCCAGGAACAACAGACCAAGGCACATCGCAGGTTGCAGGATCGATCGCATGGGTCACGCCTCCCGGGGGCAGCTGGGTCGAGGGACACGATCGGTATTGCAGGGGGCGTGCCGGAGGGAACCCTGTGCTACTGCGGGCACACGCAGGTGGGGTCGCACACGGCGTGGACGCTGCGACGACGCTGGAATCAGCTTGCGGCGGCGTGGGCCTGGCGCTGCATGAGCAGGAGTAGATAGAAGCCGAGCAGCGTGAGGTCGGTCAGTTCGGGGAGCGCGCGCGCGGCCTCGCTCGGCTCGACCGAGACTGCCGTCCGGAACCAAGTGGGGCCACGCACGAAGGACAGCACTCCAAGCTCACTGGCATCCTCGAACCGCCAGGCACGCCCCCAGAAATCCGCACGCTTCCAGCGCAGTTCCCGGCCACTTGCGCACCGCGCGATCCCCTTGCCGACCCACCCCGGGTGGAACGTGATCCGCGGCGTCCCGGCATCCTCTGCCGAAAGCAGCACATTACCTCTGAACAGTCCGGCGTGACGCAACAGGCTGCGGCCAGAAGCCGTAGTGGCGACCGCGGCGGAGTTGAACAACGCTCGCGACTCGACCGTGGCGAGCAGCTCCTCGCCGGCGCGCAATTCATAGAGGCGTCGGAACATCCGCGGCTGGCTCCAGACCCATTCCGTCCCGAAGCATTGCGTGAACGGTTTCACTGCGCCCCCCCGAATAAGACCGCCCGCGGGACCGTGATCGCCCACAGGGGTGGGCGCGGCGCCGCGGGCGAACTCGTCACTGCCTGGCCCTCAGTACGCCATTGACCAGTTGAGCTTGATGGTCCAGAGGGTCTCGTTGCTCTTCTCGGGGCCGAACACCGGATTCACCACCCCGTCACGACCTCCCAGCATGTGTACGCGGGCATCGACACCGAGCAGGTTCCTGTCATCGAGCGGCGTGTTGGCGCCCACTGCGAACGAGTACCCCGTCGCCGGAGCGCCACTGTAGTCGTACAAAGTGCGGTAGTACTTGTGAAAATAGTAGCCAGCACCCAAGCCCAGGTACGGACGCAGCGCGGTCTTGGTCCGGAAATGCCGCGTCAGTTCGAGCGACATCGGCACGGCAATCTCGTAGGAGTTCCCCAAGTGTCCCAACAGATCGTGGCTGATTGAACCGCCAACGGCCCACTTGCGGTTGAGCATGCGTTGGTACGCGACCCCATAACCACCGAGCGCGTCGCCCGCCGTCTTGCCCAAACCCTTCGCATAACCGGCGCGCAAGGAAATCCAGTTGGTCCGCTTGGCCCATGGCCCATCGTCCTTCTTCTGGTCCTCGATCGACTTCTCGGCCGGCTTGACCTTCTTCACCGAAGGGGCCTTGACCTTCTTGACCTTGGATGCGGGCTTGGGAGCCTCGACCGTCGGGGCTGCCGCTGACTTCGGGGCGTCCTCGGCGAACGAAGGGGCCACCACCAGGATCACGGCCATGGTCGTGGCCAACGCCACGGACATGAGCCGCAGGCAAATGGATCGCTTCAACACCTGAGTGCTCCTTTCAACGTGCACAGCCCGGTCGGACTTCCCCGGGACCACCGGGGTGCGTGTCGCTCAGCCGGATGGGAGGCCCCACGGCGCGCGGACAGGGGCGGAAAACTAACAGACGCCCCCTCACCCCCGCAATCCACCCTGCGGGTCCTGACCACGGCGAAAGCAGCGCGGGACACTTTTCCGCTGCGCGCTTCCTTGGCATCGGCTAGGTTGCTCCCCATGCGCCGTGCCGGTCCGCAAGCCCGATTCCTGTTGCCGTTCGCCCTACTCCTCGCCCTTTGGGGCGCGGGCTGCGGGAGGACCAAGAAACCCGAAGCGAAACTGACCTTCGAGCAGTTGCCCGACACCGCGGGGCTCTCGCAGGGCCGTCCGATCCTGACCGAGCTCGAGACCATGCGCATGGATGGTGGGGCGCTGCGAGTGCTGGGGGGCGCGGACCTTCCCGAGGGTGCGCGGCTGCAGATCGCAATCAGGCGTCCGAATGAACGCAGTACCGTCGCCATGGCGCATGTCGAGGTGCACGAGCACCGCTTCGAATCCCCGCCGCTCATGGGAGAGTTCGGCCCATTACCCAAGGCGCGCTATCGCTTCGAGGTCACGGCGCGCTTCACGCCAGACTGGCAGCCGGCCACGGTATTGCGCGCGACCAACGACGGCAAGACGCTGCGCGGGCCGGGCATCACGCGTGATCGCAATGGAGATGCGATGTTCTTCCTGTCCAAGGAGACCCAGCGATGAGCCGCCCGCGCGCTCCAAGACCGCCCGCACTGCGATACCGGCCTGCCCGACGCACGGACGTCGATACGCTTGCCGATCTGGCCTTGCGAGCGTACCGCGTCAGCAGCCTCGAGGCTCGCCGCGAGTTCTACACGGACCACCCACGTTTCACGCTCAAGGATGTCCGAGTCGGCGAGCTCGATGGCGAGATCGTCGCCTCGCTCGTCTTCTACCCGCTCACGGCACTCGTCCGCGGCACACGCCTTCCCCTGACCGGTATCGGATCAGTCTCCGTATCGCCCGAACACCGCCGCCGCGGCGTGGGCGAAGCATTGATCCGCTCCGCGTTGCGCGAACTGCGCCAACGCGGGGACGCGTTCTCGATCCTGTATCCGTTCCGTACCGAGTTCTACCGGCGTTTTGGTTATGGACTCATCGAGCGGCCGCGTTTGATGTCGATGGCGCCGGCGCTGCTGCCGGCTTCCGACGAAGCCAAGCGCGTCCGCAGACTGAGACTACCGGACCGCCCGCATGTTCAAGCCCTGTACGACCAGCACACGCTCGAGCGCGGACACTTCGCGCTCACCCGCCGGTCTGAATGGTGGGAGCAGCGCTTGTGGAGCTATGAAGGTGATTGGGTGGTGTATGAACGCCATCGGGGTCGGATCGAGGGCTATCTGCAATATCAGGTCGACAGCGCCGAGGGCCCATGGAAGCTTGCCGTCACCGTCAATGAGTTCGTCGCGACGACGCCAGCGGCCCAGCGCGGTCTATGGGGATACCTGCACGCGCTTCGCGACCAGGCCAGTGAGATCGTACTCGCCACGCCGGATGACGGCACGTGGGATGCCGTCCTGTCCGACGCGCAGAACCTGCGTGGTGAACTCAAGCTGGGCGTGTTGCGCTCGGCGGGACACGCGGGCAATGGCGCCATGTTGCGCCTGCTGGACGCCAAGGCGGGGCTCGAGGCGATGCCGATCGAAACGCATGCACGCGGCGAACTCACAATCGAGCTACGCGACGACGTGCTTCCGCAGAACGCTCGCGGCTGGCGCCTGACTGCGCGCGAGGGGCGCCTGCATGTCCGCGTCGAGAGCGCTCGCATGCAGGGAACACGCAATCAACTGCCGCGACTGGTGATGCCGCCCGACGTGCTCTCCAGCATCCTGGCCGGCTCGCTCTCGCCGCAGCGCGCGACCGAGATGGGCCTGGTCGAGGATCTGCGAGGCGGCGCCGAAATGATCGAACGCTGGTTCACTACCCGGCCCGCGTTCCTGTACGCCTTCAACGCATTCTAGTGCGAGGAGCCCGGTGAGTGATTCCCTCTGGACGGTCGTGGCCCCGTTACGCCCGCGTTTTCGCGACACCGACGCCATGGGGCACATCAATAACGCGGTCTATGTCACTTATCTCGAGGTGGCGCGGCAGGAGTATTGGCGCGCGTTCAAAGGCGGCGAATCCAACTACCGCGTGGTGCCATTCATCCTTGCGCGCGTCGAGGTCGATTTTCGGAGCGAGGCACTCATGCACGAAATGCTCGACCTGGGCATCCGTTGCTCGCATGTGGGCGGAAAGTCGTTCGGGTTCGACTACGAGATCCGCGAACACACCACGCAACGGCTTGTCGTGGCGGCCCGCACGGTGCAGGTGCTTTACGATTACGCCAACAAGCAGAGCATCGCAGTTCCCGCGGAACTGCGCGCCAACCTCGAATCGTTCGAAGGTCGTTCACTCACCCGTGAGGTTTCTCCATGAGTGACTCCAGCCGCAAACCCGCCGCGATTTCGCGCCGGCGCTTCATGGCAAGCGTCGCGGCTGGTTCCGCCGCACTGCTCGCGCACCCGCTTGCCGCTGCCGCCGCCACGGCGCGGCGCGCAGCGCGCAAGGCGAGTGCTCCACCGTCGGAGTTCAACAAACAACGCGCCAGCACCCTTGCCACGCTCAAGACGATCCGCGCTCAGGTCTTGCCGCCGGGCGGCGACCTTGGCGCCGTGTTCCATCCACTGCGGTCTCGACGGGGTGGCAAGTGATGCTCGACGAGGCCACGTTCCACCTGCCCGTCGCGGAGTTGGCCGCGCGTATCCGCACGCGCCGGCTTTCACCCGTTGAACTGACCGAGGGATTCCTTGTCCGGATCGCCCGCCTCAATGCTCGTTTCAATGCCTACGAGACCGTCACGCCCGAGTTGGCACTGACCCAGGCTCGCTTGGCCGAAGCCGAGATCGCGGCCGGTCGGTACCGAGGTCCATTGCACGGGGTTCCCTACGGAGCCAAGGACCTGCTCGACACTGCGGGCGTCGCCACCGCGTGGGGCACGAAGTTCCTCAAGGGCCGCGTGCCCGAAACGGACGCCACGGTCATCACGCGTCTGCGGGAGGCGGGCGCGGTTCTACTCGGCAAGACGGCGATGGTCGAGTTCGCCGGGTGCCTGGGCTATCGATTTCCCGCGTCGTCGGCGATGGGCCCGGGACGGAACCCCTGGGACGCGTCGCGCTGGACTGGCGGGTCGTCCTCCGGCTCGGGCGCGGCAATGGCGGCGGGTCTCGCGGCATTCGCGATCGGGACCGAGACGTGGGGCAGCATCCTGTGCCCGGCCGCGTTCTGCGGCGTGACCGGCTTTCGCCCGACCTACGGCGTGGTCTCGCGCGCAGGCGGCATGGTTGGAGCCTATACATTCGACAAAGTGGGACCACTCGTCCGGACGGCGCAGGATGCGCGACTCGTGCTCCAAGCGATCGTCGGCCCGGACCCGCGCGACCCCTCGTGCACGAACGAGCCGCTCGAGTTGCGCCCGCGGGCGGGCAAACCGCTTGGCCAACTCAAGGCGGCGATCATCCCCTTGGATTGGGGCCCCGGAACCGAACCCCAGTGCAAGGTCGCGTTCGAGGCGGCCGTGGACGAGTTGCGCGGAGCCGGCCTGGCCATGGAGGTCGCCAAACTCCCCGACTACCCGGCAAGCGAAGTCTCGGGGCTGCTCATCACGGTCGAGGCGCTCGCTTCGTTCGAACCCTTCCTCAAGGATGGTCGCGCCAAGCAATTGCACGACGACATGGCGTGGCGCCAAGGCGAAATCGCCTCGGTCATCACCGGCGCCGATGTGATGAAGGCATGGCGCATGCGCGGGGAGTTGCAGAGGAAGACCGCTGAGTTCTTCGAGCGCTACGATGTCATCGTGTCCCCGAACTTCCAGTCCGTCGCACCACCTGTGGATCGCAATCTATATGAGACCTTGCCATACGGCGATCCCGTTGGGGCGATCGGGAACGGTTGTGGGCTACCGGCGATCGCACTTCCATGCGGCGCGGGTGCGCACGGGCTGCCGGTGGGGTTCCAGATCATGGGCGCACCGTTCGAGGAAGCGACGCTGCTGGACTTGGGCGAGTTGTACCAGCGCCGCACGCATCACCATCGGGCGACACCGAAACTGGCCTGAGTGGGTCGGGCCGCAAAGGGCGTCCCGGCACTACCGCGGTACATTCGCGCGCGGCAGCCCCCAGAGTCGTTGCAATACCCAATCCAGGATGGCGATCTCCTGATCGCGGCGGAAGTACCACAGGGGGAAGCCGCTGAACACGACCGGGGCCCCATCGGCGCCTCGGTAGACCGTCATCACCACCCGCTCCGATCCCAATGACCCTCCCACGGTCTGGTAAAGCGAATCGAGCGGGCTCGAAACGATACCGTCGGGCTGACCGGGCAACTGTTCGCTGATGACATTGCCCTTGGTGAGCGCCTCCGCGGTGTAGGTGGTACGAAAGTAATCGGACTGATTCGTGCGGTTCGGCGCATAGACGTTGATGGGATCAGTTGCGGGCGATTTCTCGAATAGATATTCGGGCAGTTCATCGTAGCTCGGCGCGCCCGGCCATCGCCCGAACCCGCTGGTGGCCCTCTGCGCCTGCGCGGTGCTGCCCACTCCGATCTCCGACTGCCAGCGAACAAGGTCGTACATGAAGCGGCCGGGAACCAACTCACCGTCCGCGTTCGAGAACACCGAACTGCTCGTCGTGAGCTTGTCCCAGTCCCGTTGCAAGCAGGTCGCGGCACCGCCTCCCATGAGCCAGAGCTTGCCTCCCTGCGCCACCCAGGTCGCGAGCGTATTGCTGTTGCCGGGCTTCGCCATATAGCGCAGCGACGCCATCGGATCCCGCGTCAGATACGGGGCATTCTCATTCGCCGCACCCTTCTGGTCGGCGTACCAGACGATGTGCCGGTAGCGACCCAACTGACTCAGCCGCAGCACGCCATCCGGCACGAAGCGGGTCCCCACCGTGTCGTAGGCATAGCCCTTGAAGATGCCGGGAGGGCTCTGGATTCCCGCGGGATAAGCCCGCCACGGCACGCCGCCGCCGGCGAACATGAAGGTGTCGAGTTCCGCTGCGGTCGGCCAACTCCCCTTGGGCCGATCGAGCGTCCCGTTCGTCAACCTCACATCCGGATTGAAGCGCGTGTCATTCACGAACAGCAGGACCTTGTCGAATGTCGCACGAACCACCGTGAACTGGACGATCGAGAGGCTCACTTGGTCGATGTTGTCGCGTGCCTCGACATAGAAGTAGTGCGTCTCGGTGTTGATGCCGGGCGGCAACACGAACGCCGGCAGACGCACACCCGTCGCGCCGGGGGACCATTGGCTCCAATGCCGCAGGTCGCTCAACTCGTTCGTGCGCTGGGTCTCATCCCCGATGTCCCCATCGAGCATCCAGCGATAGCCCGCGACGAATCCCCCCGATGAAGCAACGGCGAACCAGTTGAATCGCACGGCCTGCTCGGCAGGAACTTCCGCTCGGATGTATCCCGAGGGATCGCGCGAAACACCGCCCGAAGGGTATTGGTAATAGAAAGATTCGTTATACACAGTGAATCGAGGCCCGAGTAGGCCGAGATAGCTCACCCCGAAGAACAACATGTTCACATCAAGGTTGAACACCGGCGAATACGCTCCAGCCTCATCAAAGGCCACGATGATGGCCACGTAGCGCTTGTCTGGCAGGAGGTTGCGAACATCGATCGCGGTTGCGCTGGCGCCGAGCGAATCCCACCCATCGAAATGTGGCGCATAGTGCTTGCGCAATGAATCCGGACGGAGCAGCAGCGTGAAGAAATCGAACTCACGGTTGTCTTCGGCGAAGACCTTGAACTTGTAGTACACCGGCTTGGTGGTCGTGCGCCCGTCCGGATCAGTGCCCGCCCAATTGAGCCGGACTCCGGGCCCGAATGTCGGAGTCAGCAAGTGGTTCGGGACTGGATTCACGAACTTCACCGTCGGCGTGACCGTGTAGGACGTGAACGCGCGAATCTCGGGAGCCGACTCGCCGCCACGATCGTCCACCGCCTTGATCACGAATGTGTGAAAGCCCTTGGCGGTGGGGGATGCCAGCGAATCGGCATTCTCGGAGCGGAACAGGAAGGTCTGGCGATTCTCCGTGGTCTTCACCCACGCGGTATCCACACCGGGCTCGGTGGGCGGGTCGACGCAGTACAGGAAGTGGTCGATGCGGCCATCGTCATCGAACCCGGCCCAACGAATCTCGTAGGCATAGAAGAACGCCTGGCGCGGGTCGGTTGGCGCCTGGGTGATCTGCACTCTCGGCCGTTGATTGGCCAATGGCGCCAGCGCGGCGTTCTTGCCGCAACCAAGCGTCGCCAGTGCCCCGGTCGCCGCGACCAGCACGCCCGTGCGCAGGAGCCGACCGCCCATCATCGCAGCATCTCCTTGAGCCGCACGGTCAAGACTCGCGGCGCTCCGTCGCGCTCCACCGTGAGGGTGAGGGTACGGCCATCAGGGCCGTCCTCAAGACGGTTGTCGATCGCACGCACGTCCCATTCCAGAATCGGCTTGCCGTCAAGCGCGATCACGCGTTCTCCCTCGCGGAGTCCCGCTCTTGCGGCCGCCGAACCCGGCAGCACCGACAGTGCAGTCACATGATCCCGATACCAGCCCAGCGTGAGCCCGGTACGAGTGAGCATGTCGCGATTGGGATAGCGCTTTCCCGGTTCGAGGAAGATCTGATGACGTTCGTAATCCAATGTCAGGCGAAAGCGCTCGAGCAATCGGTTGCCGATGTTGCCGGCGAACTCCTCGCTTGCGAATGCACCCTCCGTGGCACTGGAGAGCAGCACGATCGGGTCGACCCAGCTGTAGGGCCCGAGTTCCATGCGCTTCAATCGTCCCAGCGTGCTGTGGAAGTCACCGCCGAAGCCAGTCCCGGCGATCGCGAGGGAGTGACGCAAACGCGACCTGAGTTGGTTCTGCCGGACGAACGGCGTGTGCAGGTCCACGGTACTGCTGCTGCCCACGTCCAGACGGAACACGCCCTCGTACCGACCGTCGAGGCGGCCCCGCAGGCCCGGCACCGTGCCATTCATGACCATCGGCAATGGTGCCTCGACGCCCGGAAACCTCCAGCCCTTGGGGTCGTGCAGAGTCAGGGTCCCGGCGTCATAGTCAATCGTGCTGACGAAACGGCTGATCACGTCGTACCCGATCACGCCTGCCAGATCCCGCCAGAAGTACGCCGAGAATGCCGGCGCCACATTCATGACGGCAACTTTGAGGCCGCTGACCTCCACCCCGTCGCCATCCACGCCGCGGATCGCAAGCGAGCCGAGCTTTGCGAACGTCGCGCTTCCCGACGCACCGGCACCCGCAGCTTGCATGCGCCCGGAGGTTGCGATGCCGTGCCGGGCTGCGAATCCACTGTCCAGCACGGTCACGCTGGCACCGGTGTCGAACAGGAAATCCTCGGGGGGACCGCCCTCGAGGGAGACCTTGAGCCAGAGGTGGCGCGCACGGTATTCCACGGGCAGCACCGCCACGCCCGCATGCCGGAGCCATTTCACCGCATCGCCGCTCGATTGGTCGGGAGCACGAAATGGCAAGCCCTCGACCGAAGGGTTCACCGCGATCGAATCAGTGGTGGCGGTCAGCCGGTTCATGGGCATCTCGGCCACATGGGTCACGCTCACGAACGCTCGCGAGCGCCCTTGGACCGAGCGCCAGTCGGAAAGCTCGGTGATGACACTCTGGGCATCCCGCGGCGACACCACCCGCGCCAGAAGCCCCGTGCGTTCATCGAACCACAGCCGACGAGGCTTGACGCCTTGGAACGGGGAACTCACACGCAACACCGTGTATGTCCCCAGGGAGTCGCGTTCCTTTCGATCGAGATCCACGCTTCCACCGCCCTGATCCGCCTCGGCCCATCGCTCCAACTCGAACCAGGTGCTCACGCGCGCATCGAGCAGATCGTTGTCCGTCAGTTGGACCACTCTGCTCGTGGTGGGATCGGTTCGCCACGCACTCGCGCCGTCCGAACCCTCGGCGAGCGAGAAAGGGCCGAGCGTGGTACGACTGTGGTGCCGGTCAGGTCGCTCGCTCCAGGACTCGAAACGCCCAGTGAAACCAAAGCCGTTCACCTGAGCACGGGTATACAGCGTTCGCTCCGAGTGGAATGCAGCCGATCCGCCGGTGGCGGTGAGATAGCGCGCCACCACACTCGCGGCGGGCTGTGTGATCGCGGCCCGGCTCCCGGGAGTGGCCGCAAATGACCCGATGAACAATAACGCCGTCGCCGCGGCCACGCGACGCCCGGACGGATGGGCCAATGCAGCCTCCTTAGTAGGAAAAGTCAGAGTGAGGCTCGATTCTAGCGGACCGGACGGGTGCGCGTCTCGATATGATTGCCTCAAGCGGGTTCGCGTGCTACTCCTCGTGCCGCACCGCGTGCCGCACCGTACCGTCAACTGGAAGGGAAACCCATGTTCCGTTGGAATCTCGCGCTTGTCGCCCTGTTCATCGCGCTTGTCGCCCCCGCACCGGTCAATGCCTTTTCGGCTTTCGGCCCCCATCTCGGCTTCAGTTCAGGCCCGGACCAGATCATCCTGGGCGCGCACCTGCAGTTCGGTGACGTCGCGCCGCAGTTGGACTTCGTCCCGGGCATCGACCTCGGCTTCGGCGACAATCTGACGCTCATCTCGATCAACGGCGATTTCCACTACCGCTTCGATGTCACGGGCTCCTCGTGGCAGCCCTATGCAGGCGCCGGCGTCGGTCTCCACTTCATCCAGTACGACAACAATGGCCCCTATAGCGACGGGAGCGCCACCGAGGGCGGCGGTCATTTCATCCTCGGAGCCGACGTGCCGACCAAGAGCGGCAGCCGCTTCTTCGCTGAGTTGAAGTTAGGGCTGAACAGCCGCTCCCCGGATCTCAAGGTCCTGGCCGGCTGGAGCTTCCGATCGCATTGATCCCGCACACGTCGGAGTGACCAGACGCCGGAGCGGCAAGCCCGCTCCGGCGTCTTCGTATGTCGCCGATGCGATCAGCGGGCCCCGGCCAGGCGCATGCGCTCAACGAACACCTGAGGCGGGACGAATCCCTCGACCCGTGCTGCCGACACTTCGCCCTTGCCCGGAACCAGGAAGATCACCGTGGGGACCCCGGTGACGCCGTACTTCTGGCGTGAGCGGTCCGATTCGACGGATTTGAACTGGGTGAGATCGACGCGATAGGCGTCGAAGCCGCCCGCCAGCGCGGCCACTCGTTTGTCCGGGAAAGTCTGCTGTTCGAGCTCGTGGCAGGGCGCGCACCAGTTCGCCGTGAAATCAATCAATACCGGGCGCCCCTTGCCCAGGCTCTCCTCCACCGCCTTTTCGGAGAACGGCACGAACACGATGCCTCGTGAGCGCGCGGCCACGACCTGCAACACAAGCATCACCGCTGCCAGCAGCGCCAGTCCGCCACCGAAGCGCTTGAACAGCCGGAAGCCCTTGCGGTCATTCGCGCTCTTCTCCATGTAGCCCAGGTACATGCCGCCAAGCAACAGCGCCGCCGGGACCACCCAGGGCGCGACTCCCGGCGCCAGGGCGAGAGCCACATAGTTGAGCCCGATGGTCGCCAGCAGAACGCCGAACAGTTTCTTCACCCAGACCATCCAGCCGCCGGAACGCGGCAGACTCTGGATCAGGTTCGAGAACGCCGCGAGGAACAGGTAGGGAAAGCCCAGCCCGATCGACAACGTGAACATGGTCTGCAAGCCGAATGGCACGCTGGCCTTCTGCGCGACTACCGCGAGCACACCCACCACGACAGGGCCAACGCACGGCGCCGCGATCACGCCCACGCCCAGGCCCGACAGGAAGATGCCCAACACCGAGGTGGTGTCCGCGCCGCCCAGTCGATCCATCATCCAACCGGGAAGTTGCAGCTCGTACAGACCGAACATGGAGAGCGAAAGCGCCATGAGCAACACGCCCAGAGCCACATTGACCAGCGGATTCTGCAGCGCCGCGCCGAACAGTCCTCCCGTGAGCGCGGCCACAACGCCCAGCGCCGAATACATGACCGCGATGCCGAGCACGTAGGCGACCGCATGCAGGAGGACTTTAGGAAGCGGCTCCTTGCGGCGTGCCCCGAAGATGCTGACCGTGACGCCGAGCATGGGGAACACGCACGGGGTGAGGTTGAGCGACAACCCCAAGAGGAAAAGCAGCACGAACCACATGAAGCCGCCGCGCTGGAGCGTGTCCTGGAGTTGCTGTTGCACGGCACCCGAGCTGCCGGGAGGTGGTCCGGTCTGAAAGCCGCTACCGCTGGGCGTGTTCGCCCCGGCAGTACCCCCGGGCGGCGCACGAGTGGTATCAGCGGCGACAGTACTGTCAGACGGCGTCAGCGCGGCGCCGCTTGAGGAGCCTCCGGTGACGGTCACCTCGACGGTGAAGTCCACCGAGGTCGGAGGAAGGCAGACCTGGTCATTGCAACCCTGGTACTCCACCGTTCCACGCAGTGTGTGCTTGCCGTTCGCCGCCCCGGCCGCGGCGGTGAGCGGCACACGCACTTCGGCTTTGTCGTCATAAACCAGGAGTGGCTGGTCTTCGATCGACAACTTGCGGCTCTTGCCGGGCGGATACGCCACTTTGCCGGGTTGCACTCCTGAAGCGGATTGCAGGGCCACCACGGTGGCGATGTTGTACTCCAGCGCTGCCGGGTTGGCGTTGATGTGCCACCCGGGCAGGATGCGCAGTGTCACCGTGGCGACGGCGCTCCCGCCCGCCGCGAGCGTGACGGGCGATGCCTTTGGTTCGACCAGCGTTTCGGCGACCGGGGTTCGAGCGCCCTGTGCGCCAAGAGGCAACGCATTCAACACCAGTGCAAGGCAGCTGCCGGCCAGGATTCCCAAACGCTTCATCAATGCTCCTCTCCCGCCGCAGGGGCGGTGGATCGCAACTGCTGCTCGAGCGCTGCCGGATCGGTCACCGGCAATCGGCACGCCCGATCGACACAGACATAGGCCGTCGCCCGGCCGTCCAATCGCGGCAGGTGCGCCGCGAAGGGCGCCACTTGGAGCAGGCTCGCACGCGAGGCCTCGTCCACAAGCACGAGCGCGTCCGGGACCATCGCGTTCCGGGTGTAGGCCTCGAGTAATGCGCAAGTGTCCGCAGCGTCCCGTTCTCCAACGATGACCACATGACGTGGCGGGTGGACCCACAGGTCCATCGCCACCAACAAGCGTGGCATGACCCAGGCATTCCCCGCCAACCGCCGAGCGTGATACGCGAACGTGGCCTCGGCTCTCTGGGTGAGAAGGGCATCGCCCGTGAAACCAGCCAGTCGCACCAGCACCTCGGCGGCCACAGAGTTCCCCGCCATCTCGGCGCCATCGAAACCGTCCTTCATGCGCACGAGCACATGCGGATCGCCCGCCGGGCTCTCGAAGCATCCCCCCGAGACGTCATCCCAGAAACGCGCCAGCATGGCATTCGTGACCGAAAGTGCCCGCTCGAGCCAGCGCGGCTGCTGCGTGGCGGCGTGCAACTCGAGGCAGCCGCGGGCGTAATAGGCATGATCGTCCAGCTGGCCGGCACCAGCAGCCTCACCTAGACGCCAACGCCGCAGCAGCGCTCCCGTCGGCGCTGCGCCCCCCTCGCGCAGGTGACTCCAGACGAAATCCGCGGCCTGCTCCGCCCGCGCTGCGAGTTCGGGCCTCCCCAGCACCCGCGCGCCCTGTGCGCAGGCCGCGATCATCAGCCCGTTCCAGGCAGTCAGGACCTTGTCGTCCAGATGCGGTCGCACACGCTTGGAGCGCACTTCGAGCAATCGCGTGCGCGCCGCCTCGAGCCTTGCGGCCGCGTCCTGGGGCCGCAATCCCAGCGCGTGCGCCGTGCCCTCGAGCGTGTGCGCTTGGAACAGGATGCTCGTGCCGTGCTCGAAGTTTCCCTGCGGGGTGATGCCGTAGCGGTGTGCGATCAGGCGAGCGTCCTCGGGGCCAAGTACGGTCTCGACTTCGCTGGGCGTCCACACATAGAAGCACCCTTCCTCGCCCTCGCTGTCCGCGTCCTCAGCAGAGAGAAACGCGCCGTCGGGCGAGGTCAGGTCGCGCGCCACATATTCGAAGATGCCACTCGCCGCCTCGGCGTAGCGCGGGTCGCCGCTGGCGCGAAAGCCATCGAGATACGCGCCTGCGATGAGCGCCTGATCGTAGAGCATCTTCTCGAAATGCGGCACGAGCCATTCGCGATCGGTTGAGTAGCGATGGAACCCACCACCCAGTTGGTCGTGGATCCCGCCCGCCAGCATGGCGTCAAGTTGGCGGAGCGCCATGGCCTGCGCGCCAGAGCGTGCGATGGGATCGCGCTGCGCACAGCGCAGCAGGAAGTCCAGGTTCACCGTGCTTGGGAACTTGGGCGCATTGCCAAAGCCGCCCTCGCTGGCGTCGTACGACTGTTCGAGCCAGTCGTGAACCTCGTCCGCGAGTTGCTCGAAGGACAGCGCCTCGCACTCGGCCTCCGCAAGCGAGTCCAGGACCTTGAGCACTTGTGCGCCGCTCGCGACGATCGCGGCCCGGTCCGTGCTCCAAGCTTCCGCCACGCGCGGCAGCAACTCGACAAGTCCCATCCGCCCGCCGCGCGAACGCGGCGGAAAATACGTGCCCCCGTGGAACGGTTCGAGTGCCGGCGTGAGGAAGACATTCAATGGCCAGCCGCCGCCCACCCCCAGAGCCTGCATCGCACTCATGTAGAGTCGATCGACATCCGGGCGTTCTTCACGGTCCACTTTCACCGGTACGAAGTTCGCGTCGAGCAGTGCTGCCACCTCGGCATCCTCGAACGACTCGCGCTCCATGACGTGGCACCAATGACAGGTGCTGTAACCGATCGATAAGAAGATCGGCTTGTCCTCGCTTCGCGCCTTGGCAAACGCTTCCTCGCCCCATGCATACCAGCCCACCGGGTTGTGGGCATGTTGGAGCAGGTAGGGGCTCTTCTCGTGCACGAGCCGGTTGGGGGCGTGAGGGTCCTGCGACATGGGGGCGCCTCTCCTGTGTGGCCAGTCGGCGGTTGGCGGAAGCATTGAGAATACGCCACGCCTTCTCCGCGAGCGTCAGGAGGATGTGGAAGCGTGCGCCGTTGCCAGTCTCAAGCGCGGATCCGGCGCCTCGAACAGCCGTTCGCCGGCGCGGTAAAGCGCATAGCTGGCCAAGAGCGCAAGCGGTGAAAGACACAGCGCGATGGCGAGGGCAGTGGTCCAGTCGTCGCCCCTCGCGGGCACGAATGCCTGCGCGAACGGCAACAGCCACTCATTCGCCCGCGCGATGGGGCCCGATGCGAAGGCGCGCACGGGGCCGCCCAAGCCGATCGCGCGCTCCGAGGACTGCAGCAACCATGCGCCACGCCAGGCGATCAGGGCCGCGATGAGCATCGCCCCGGCGACACTGGGTTGCGCCGCGGCCCCCACCCACCATGGGGTGAGGTCGGGGACGAATGTGGTCCGGGGCTGTGCCTGACGCGCGCGGACGCGGGTCATCACGGCGTCGGCGAGCCCCTGGGGCGCCGAGATCCCAGCGCCCGATAGGTGACGCTCGAATGCCGACTCCAGCCTGCGGGCCGCCATGAGTTCACGCGCGCAGTCAGTACAGTCCGCGACGTGCGCGAGCGCTTCGGGCGCGAGCGCCTCGAGATCGCCCGTATCCAGGCGCTGGATGAACTCCAGGCAGTTCACGTGCCCTCCCCGCCCACGGCCAGCCAGGCATCGCGAAGCACCGCTCGCGCGCGCGACAGGTGAGTTTTCACCGTGTTCTCGTTCATTCCCAGCATCGCTCCCACTTGTTCGACCGAGCGCCCCTCATAATAGAACAACGTCACGGCCAGATACTGCGCCTTCGATAAGCGTTCTTCCATGAGCCTTTGCAACTGCTCGGCTTCGAGCACATCGCCGTACTGGACCTGCGCCTGCGGTTCTCCCATGGCATCTTGGCGTGCTTCGCGCGCGCGGCGGCGTTTCAGCGTCTCGGCCCTGTCAATCGCGCGGCGTGTCACGATCCGATGCAGCCACGTGGCAAAACTGGACTCTCCCCGGAATCCGGGCAATGCGTCCCAGACCTTCACAAATGTGTCCTGCGCCACCTCCTCGGCATCGGCCGCGGAGCGCGTGATGCGCAGCGCCAGCGCGTATGAGCGGTGCTGGTGACGCTCCACGAGTACGCGGAAGGCGGATGCATCGCCCGCCTGCGCCGAGGCGATGAGCGTCCGCTCGTCCGCTTGGCGCTTCGGGTCTTCGCAGGACGGGGGCGGATGGGCCATCACTTGGTTGGACGGGTTCAGGGGGTCGGCGGGTTTCACGCAGGGCAGATTGCACCGGGGGTACCGCCGAGTGAAACCCGAAGCCGGCCCATCCCGTCCAAGCAGGCGTACCCCGAATCCGGCGGGTTGCCCATGGCCCACCGGACCAGCCCGCTGGTGTTGCCAGAAGATTCTTTCGCGGAGGACCCATGTTCAACTTCGACCCCACCGACTTCATCCCCTTGTTCATCTTCAGCATCCCCCTGTTGGCCATCAGCGGAGGCATTGTCGCCGGCATCATCCGCATGATGCACCGCCAGCGCACCTGGGAGTTGATCCAGCGCGAGCGCATCGCCGCAATCGAACGCGGGATCGCACCCGAGGCCATCGCACAGATGCAGCATTCGATCCCGTACGACGAACGCGGGCTGTTCGTCAACCCGCGCGCAACCGCCGAGCGACTGCGTCAGAGCCTGCGGATCGGAGGGATCATCACGCTGTTCGTCGGCTTCGCCCTGGCCGTGTTCTTGAATGGCGTCTCCGATGAAAAGCGGGTGTGGATGGTCGGTCTTCTTCCAATCGCTGCAGGGCTGGGCCTGCTCGTGAGTTCGGCGGTGGTGCGCCCCGCCTTCGAGGACGGGCCACCGCCGGCGCGGTGATGCACGGCCTGGAGTGGCGTCAGCGCACGCGATCGAACCCCGTCGCTGCTCGGCTGGCCAGCGCCACCCACACGCCCGCGCCAATCACCATGGCCGCGCCAAGGACCTGATGCGCTTGCGGCGCGCGGTGGAACAGCGCCGACTCGAGTAGATACGTGAATACGACGCCTGAGTAACCAAGCGCTGCCAGTTGGGCCGCGGCGCCGTGCGCATACGCTCGGCCCACTGTGACCTGCCCCAAGCCGCCCGAGAGCGCGCTCAGGACCAACGGCAGATAAGCCGCTACTGGCACGGGTTTCAGGTGGGGCAGCGCGATCAACAACATGGTGATTCCCGCAGTGAGGCTCATGTGCAATGCAATCGCTTCGCTCGATTCGCGGCCGCTGAGCCGCCGCAATCGCAGGATTGCGAGCGCGTAGCTCACCGCCCCGAGCAGCACGAGGAGCGCGGTGGGGTTCCAGGCGAAGCCCGCTTTGAGAAGCGTGGCGACGCCTGCGAATCCCAGGGCGACTCCACCCCAGACTGCCCCCGGGACGCGCTCTCCCAACAAGGGCGCGCTCAGTACCGCGACCCACAGGGGCGTTGTCGAATACAACGTGGTTGCATCCCCCACCGAGATGCCCTTGGTGCCAAGCGCGTGGAACAAACAGAGCGCACCACCGGTGCCGAACAGTGACCGTAGCCACGCATTCCTGGCATCGCGCACTTGGAGCGACACGCCTTGCATCCGTGCAGCGACCACTGCGACGAGCGCACCTCCCAGAAAGCGCGCGGCGGCGATCTCGGCCCAGTGCAGTTCTCCCGCCCCTGCGCGCGTGGCGATCCGCATGACGGCATAGCAGGCTTCGGAAATCAGCAACCACGCGATGCCCTGACGCAGAGCCTCGCGTGACGCACGGCTCACGTGCGCGTTGCCGCCACCGGATGCAACTCCACCCATTGCACGTGTTCGCGGAACAGCTCAGGGTCCAGACGACGCAGATCCTCGTGACGCCCGCGATGACACGTCACGATGACCACTTGGTGGCCGGAGCCGACGCCCTCGACCAACGCGCGCATGCCCAGTCGGAGCCGCGTATCGTCGCTCGTCGCGAACACGTCATCGAGCAACAGCGGCAACGGAGCCCTGCCCCGCGATAAGTACTCGCTGACGGCAAGGCGCACCGCCAGGTACATCAGGTCGCGCGCGCCGGTCGAGAGTTGCAGGTGCGCTTTGCCGCGCGAAACCGGGGTGCCGTCCGGGAACTGCACGACGAAATCGAGGTCCTCACCGAAGCGCACCTGATTCACCTGCGCCCCGAAACTTTTCAGGATCTCGACGACGCGATCATTCAGGAAGTCGGCCCAGCGCTAGTGTGTGTCCTTGGCCACCTTCTGGATGCCGGCCCGGGCCAGCTCGACCGATTGCTTGAACCGTTGCGCCCGCGCCCGGGCCGCGCCAAGGCGTGCCGCCGTCGCCTCGTGCTCCGGCTTCATCTGGTTGTAACGCCGCCACACCTCTTCGGCCTGCAGCCGCAGGTCGGAGCGCTCGCGTTGCACTTCCTCGAGTCGCGTGCGCGTCTGCTTGGAGTCCATTTCGATCTCGACTGCCGGACGCGGCGAGACGCCAGCGACATGGCCGGCCGCGAGCAGGCTCAGTTGTTGGCGGCGCTGGTCGACCTCGATGTCAGGCAACACACGCTGCTTGGCGTAGGGCACCAATTCTTCGTGGATGACATTGAAACGATGGCGATGGCGAACGCGTGTGGCCAGCTCTTCCACGTGCTCCTGCCACGGGCGTGTCGGATCGTGCACCAGACCTGCCGCCTGCAGGATGCGCAGCGCCTTCTCGTGCAATCCGGCGGCTGTGGCCTGCACCACGCGCTTCTCCTCCTCGACCCAGTCAAAGCTCTTCTCCAGGCCCGCGATCCGGTCGCGCGCATGCAGGTAGCGTCGCGCTTCGTACGCGACTTTCTCGAGCAACTCGGGAGTGGGCTCCACTTCGCCCAGAGCCCGCAGCAGCGGCTTCGCGATTCCGGTCACCGTCCGGCGGCGTGACTCGATCTGCGACAACTGTTCCTGCGCCCGCAGCAGTGGTCCCGAGTCGTCGACCAAACGGGAGTACTCATTCCAATGCCGCATGACGTCGACCGAATCGCGATAGCCCATCAATCGCGACAACTCGGCCAGGTGAACTTCGTTCTTGGCGCGGTGGGTGCGTAGATGGTTCAGGCGCTGCTGTGCGTCGGCCAGCTTGCGCAATGCCACGTCGCGCTCGACCGCCTGCGAACGCCCCCCGATCGAGAGCAACATGATTCCCGCGCCCACCAACATGACGCCGACCCCGAACAGGCTCATCCACACGAGCGGCGCGCCCTGCATGGCATACACCACGGCCCCGGCGAGTGCACCGCCCAGCCCCAGCGCCAGCAAGAACCAGCCGGGAACTTTGCGAGCGCTGCGAGCCGTGTCCACCGCGCGCAATGCTTCGGTGGCCTCGGTCCGCTCCTGTTCGAGTCCCGCGACTTCGGTCTGGAACGCGAGATGCACCTGGGAATGCTCGCGCAACAGACGAACGTTCTCCTCGGGTAGCCCGCCGAAGCGCGCGGTGAGGAACTGGATCCTCTCCGGTTCGTGGCCCAGCGCCGCCAAGGCGTCGCGCAACACGAACACCTCGTGGCGTAGCTGTTGGTCATCGAGTGCCACGCGCCGCAGATCGGCCGCGACCGACAGGCACGCATCCGCCTCCTGGGCTGCATATCCGTCGTAGGAGCGGGCCCCCTTGAGCTCGGTTTCGATGACGCTTCGTTCCTTGGCCAGCTCCTCGCGCCGGCGCGTTTCGAGCGCCTCGAGGCTGCGCAGCGCCTCATCGTGGCGTGCGATGGTCTCTCGCAAGTCACTCTCGGCGGAGGCGGGCAGCTGCGCGGCAGCGCGCAGGGATTCGGCCTCGGCCTCAAGCCGCTGCAGCTCGGCGCGCGCGGCATCGTGCTCCTCAAGCTGACGGCGAATCTCATCTGCGTGGACCGCATGTCGCTCGCCATCCAACTCTCTCAGATGATTCTTGATTCGCTCCTCTTCCTCACCCAATTGCGCAAGGCGCTCGAGCGGTTCCTGCGCACGCCCCAGCTCGTGTTCGAGCGCATGCAGATCCGCCTCGATCATCCCGCGTTTGGCGTCGAGTCGGTCGATTGCGGTGTCCACCGTACCAGTGAACTCGAGCTCGGGCGCGGTATAGCGCCGCAACGCCTCCTCGAGCACGCGCATCGCCTCGCTCGCGTTCGTATCCCCGATGTGGGTGTCCGCCGCGTTCTCGAGCCGCGCTCGCAGCGTGCTCGCGCGGCGGGCCTTCTCATCGCCAGGCACCACTTGGTCGAGGTCGCCCTGGCGCACGAATGCGCACTTCTCGAACTCGACCGAGTCGACTCCGAGAAGCTTGCGGCCCACCGGGTAGTCCTCGCGATCCTCCAGGAAGCTGTGCGTCACATCCTCGCCGCGGCTGTTTGTGACCAACACCGTGGCCTTCTCGAAATCGCGCGCGATGCGATAGCGCTCGCCCGCAACCTCGAGGTCGAGTTCAACGCCGAAGGACCCCCCTGACCACGGCCGGAATCGTTCCCGCGGCGTGACCACGCGGTGGCTGCGGCGGTCATCCTCGAGCCCGTACAACGCGGCCGCGACTGCAGCGAGCAAGGTCGACTTGCCGCGCTCATTTGCTTCGACCACCAGATTCAAGCGGTCAGGTGAAAAATGCCACTCCCCGCGCAGCGGCCCGAACCCGTCCGCCCGCAGCCGGATCAGCTTCACGACACCACCTCGTCCCAGACAGGCACGACTTCGCGTAGGCGAAACGCATCAAGCCCATAGAACAGTGCGCGTTCCATCGCGGCGCGCATCTCGGCATTGGGCTCGGCGTCCATTTCGGCCAACAGTTGCCGCGCGAAGCGTTCCTCGGTGGTGCGGCCTTCGCCGTTGCGATACGCGGCGAGGTCGTGGTCAGGCCGCAGGCCCTGCGCGTCGAAGCGCAGGTGGAATGCGCGCATGCGCAACTCCTGCCCGGGCTGGGTCCAGCGCACGCCCGCGCCAAGCCGGCCCGCGAGGTGCACGTGCACCAGGTCGGCCTCACCCGCTCCGACCATGTCCAGCGCCTTCATGACACGGCGGTCCACTTGGTCGGCACTCACCGCACCGGTCACCTCGACCTGGATTTCGTGCACGCGGCGCCGATCCAGCTCGATCGGTTCCACCTCCACGAACGGCATTCGTTGGCCATATTCGACGCGCACCTCGATCGCACCGTGCGAACCGGTCTCGGTGTGATCCAGCGACACGGCCGAACCGGCGTACATCAAGCGTGCGCCGATGCTCTTCACACCCTCGCCTGCAGGTTGCTCGATGCGCGAGGCGGCGTGGTAATGCCCAACGGCGTGATACGCGAACGGCGAGTGCAGGACCTCATCGTCCGAGAACGGGGCGGTGATTTTCTGTGACGGAGGGCACTGCCCCTCGCGCGAGCCATGGAACAGCGCCAAGTCGAACCCCATCGGGTCGGTCCCGGTCACTTCGCGCAACATCGATGGCGCGAGCGGCCGATCGGTACTTTCGACATTGGCGGTGAAGCATCGCCCCCAGACGCGCACCCCTGGCAGACGAGGCACCGGGCACGCGGTCCAATGCGGAGTATCGAAGACGTGGACGTGTTCGGGCCAGGCGATGCCGCGCGCTTGCAACAGCCGGCGCGACCAAGCCGCGTTGGTGGTACTGGCGGGGTCATGGTTGCCCGGTGCAATGAACACCGGCGGGCAGCCCGACGCCGAAAATGCCTTGACCGTGAAGGTGAGCAACCCGGCATCCACGATCGGCGAATCGAACAGGTCACCCGGGATGAGAATCGCGTGGGCACCGCGCTCCATGGCCTGACTCACCGCGTTCTCCAGGGCACGCTGCTGGTCGCGACGGCGTTCTTCTCGACGATCCGCCGGCAACCATGCGAATGGTCGGCCAAGATGCAGATCGGAAATCTGGAGGAAGCGTGCAAGGGCCATGTGCGGCAAGTTATCAGCGCACCCGCGCATCGGCAATGGCCCCGACGCCCGACCCCCTGGGCCGGCCACGAACCAGGACCGTGTTAACCTGCCGGTCCTCTATGACCGATTCCAACCCGAGCCCGCTCCCTACCAAGCCTCCCGGCCGCAAGCGCTGGCGGGGTTGGCCGATTCTGCTGTTCATCACCAATCTCACGCTGTTGCTTGTCGCCGCAATCGTCTCGATCACCATGGAGCCGAAGCGGCCGCGCGGATTGTCCGACGACGCCGCTGCGCGCGTGGTGCGCGACGTCGTCGGTCGACGGATTGCGGTCTCCACTGGGCCGCTTCGGTGGCAAGCGGCGATTCTGGGCGGTGCACCCATCGAGAACCGTTCACCCGATGCGGCGATGATCGCGCGCGTGACCGAGGCGCGTTCGTCGCTGGAACAGGTGGCCCAGCGCCATCGGCGTGACCCGCGCGCGCAGGCGGCCATCGCAGCGATGGAGCTTGCGGTGCACGATCATGCGGGGGCCGCGCACCGGTACCGTGCTGCGTGTGAAAGAGCACCGCATTATGGGGAAGGGCGCCTGGGCCTCGGAGTGGCGCTCGCGCTCCTCGCCGACCGTACGCCAGAGATGTGGCAGGCGCGCCAGTTGCGACTCGAAGCGATCGCGCAGTTCGCGGCAGTCGATCCGAACGACTCGCTCTACCATGACGCCCTGTATGACCGCGCGCTGCTCCTGGCCGAAATCGGTCGCAGGGCCGAGGCG